>JASFRI010000133.1:0-10295 GCA_050115015.1 Acidobacteriota bacterium | reverse complement strand
AGCCGTGCGCCACCGAGGGGGCGTAGACGGGCAGGTCCCGCGGCAGCTTCCGCAGGGTCGGGAAGTTCAGGTGGTCCGCGAAGGGGTGCGAGATGACCAGGGCCTCGACGGCGGGAAGGTCCTCCACCGGCACTGCGGTACCACCGAGCCGGGCCCGGTGCAGGACGGGGTGCACCACCGTCGCGTCCCCCTCGAGCCAGGGGTCCAGCAGCAGCCGGGTGCCGTCGATCTCGACCAGCCAGCTGCTGTCCCCGTTCAGGGAGGTCAGGGCCAGCGAGGCCCGGGAGGGGGTCAAGGTGCCGTGCCGGGGTCCGCGCCGGGCGCCGCATAGCGGTCCAGGGCCGCCGCCTCCCGGAGGGACTGGAAGATGTCCACCAGCGCGCCGATCTGCCCCTTGTTCACCATCCACTTGGGCACCATGCCGCCGGGGTCCGTGATCGCCTGGTAGGTGACCTCGGTGCGCCCGCCGGGCAGGGGTGTCAGGAGCCAGTAGCCCTCGTTGATGTGGATGCGAACGGTGCCGTCGGGGGGAGGCGGACAGGCCGACTCGTCGTTCTCCCAGGTGCTCTTGAGGCGTCCGTCGGGAAGGCGATGCAGCCGGGTGCGGATGCAGTAGTCACGGGGCGCGACCCATGCCGGGTCGATCACCATGTAGTACCAGGACTCGTCCCCGTCGTGGCGGAGCAGCCGTGCCTGCGTGGTGGGCGGCAGCAGCTCCGGGTACGACTCCACGTCCGCCAGGAAGCGGAAGAACCGCTCCGGAGACAGATCGAACTCGGCGCGGCCGAGGACCTCGCGGACCTCGGTCCCTTCCGTCGGGCGGGACCAGATGCGCACCCCTTTCCTCTCCGCCGTCCACTCCCACCCGGGCGCCGCGGCGCCCAGGGAGAGCAGGGCGAGCGCCAGCGCGCAGACCACCCCGCGACGGCCGACGCCGGAGACCGGGCGCCGCCGCGACGCCCGCAGGCCGCCGCTCCCCTTCATGCGGCCCGGGGCCTCGGCCAGGACGAGGGCCAACAGCACACGTGGACGCGCCATGCACTCCTCTCCGGGCGACTTCGCCCTCGGGGAAACGCTGTGAGTTCGCCGGCAGTGCCGCTTCAGGATGGGGAAAGGGTACGCGGAAGCGGGGTGGAGGTCAAACGAAAGTCTGCATGGGTGTCGGGAATCACCCGTTCCGGGCGCGGATCCGGCGGAGGAGCTCCGAGGTGGACAGGCCGCCGACCAGCGGGACGATCTCGACGCGGCCGCCGTCGGCCTCGACCTCGGCGCGGCCCACCACGGTCTCCGGGGTCCAGTCCCCGCCCTTGACCAGGACCGCCGGCCGGACCGCCTTGACGATCTCCAGGGGGGTGTCCTCCTCGAACGCCGCCACCACGTCGACGTCCCGCAGGGCCCCCAGGACCTCGGCCCGCTCCTCCAGGGACAGGATCGGCCGGCCCGGCCCCTTGAGCCGGCGCACGGAGTCGTCGGTGTTCAGCCCCAGGACGAGGAGATCGCCCAGGCGACGGGCGGCGTGGAGCAGGCGGACATGGCCGGGGTGCAGCAGGTCGAAGCAGCCGTTCGTGAAGACGATGCGGCGGCCCGCCGCGCGGTGCGGCGCGAGGACGGCCTCGAGTGCCACACGGTCCAGCAGGGGTGCGGACAAGGGGCTTACTTCCCCACCATCTCCTTGTACTCGTTGTACGTGATGAACTCGCCGTTGTGCACGATGGAGATCACCGGGGTCTTCTGGACGTCCCCCTGCCGATCGAAGGTGATGATCCCCGACGCGCCCGGCAACTCCCGGACCTGGGTCAGCCAGACGCGGATCGGTTCCGCGCGGTAGCCGCTGTCCGTCATCGCATCGGCCAGGAGGTTGACGGCGTCGTAACCGTTCGCGGCCCAGATGCTCGGGGCCTCGCTGTAGCGCGAACGGTACGCCTCCGCGAACTTGCCGGCTACCTCGGTCCGCTCGGGGTCGAACAGGTCCCGCGGGAAGATGACCCCTTCCGCCGCCGGGACCTTCATCATCTCGACGTCGAAGGACCGGGAGGCGAGGATGGGGTACTTGGCGTTGGCCTCCTGCATGGCCTCGAGGAAGCTGAGCATCTCCGCCGGGTAGCCCACGAGGTAGATCCCGTCGGGACCCATCTCCTGGATCTGCGCGACCTCCTCGGACCAGTCGACCTGCCCCTGGTCGAAGTTGATGACCTCGATGATCTCCCGGTTCGGGACCGAGCGGTAGCGCTTGGCGAACACGGTCTTGAGGCCGCGGCCGTACTCGTTGTTGACGGCCAGGATCATGATGCGGGACTTGCCGAGCACGTTCAGCATGAAGTCCGCCATCATGGTCCCCTCGACCACGTCCGAGGGGTAGACCCGGAAGATGAAGTTCCCGGCGCCCGTGATGTCGGGGCTCGAGGAGGCCGGCGACAGGAGCACCACCTCCTTCTCCTCGGCCACCGGGGCGATGGCCAGGGTCTCCGAGGAGAGCACGCCGCCGATGATGGCGGGGACCCTCTCCTCGTCCATCAGCCGCGTGGCGGCGGCGAGGGCGTTGGACGGATCGCTGCCGCTGTCCTCGAAGATGACCCGCAGCGGAAGCCCGTCGATCCCGCCGGCGGCGTTGATCTCCTCCAGACCGAGCTCGATCCCCTGCTTGATGTCGCGGGCGTAGGAGGCCCCGCTGCCGCTCAGGGGCAGCACGGCCCCCAGGACGTACTCGGTCCGGGACTCGCAGCCGGGGGTCAGGAGGCCCACGGCGAGCACGAGTGCGACGACGGCGATCTTCCACGAACGGTTCATGGCTGCACCTCCTGGAAACGGCGTCACGACGTGGCCCCCGGTCCGGGGCCCGGGCCGGCTGCGGAGCGCCCGCCCCCGCGTCCGGAGCAGGCGGGAGATCATGGCTAGCTTTCCCGCTTACCGGACACCGAGATCCGGCAAACGGCCCGGGCGAGCCGGGCCTCGGCTTTCCGGAACTCCTCGTCCGAGGCGTCCCTCACCTCCTCGAGGACCTTCTCGGCCCGTTCCCGCGATGCCTCCGCACGGGATCGGTCGATCTCCTCCGCGGTCTCGGCGGTCCGGATCAGGACGCTGACGCGGTCCGCCAGGACCTCGGCAAAGCCCTCGGTCAGGGCCAGATAGCGGAGCCCACCGCCGGCACGGTACGACAGCTCCCCGACGCCCAGGGCGACCAGCAGCGGGGTATGTCCCGGCCGCACGCCCAGGTAGCCCTCCTGGCCGGGCAGGACCACCTCGTCGACCGGGAGGTCCAGGACCGCCCGCTCCGGGGTGACCACCTCGAGCTGGATGCGCGAGTCGGCCATCACGCAGCCTGGGAGAGCCTCTTGGCCTGCTCCCGTGCTTCCTCGATGGTGCCCACCATGTAGAACGCCTGCTCGGGAAGCTCATCGTGCTCCCCGGCGACGATCTCCTGGAAGCCACGGATCGTGTCCTTCAGCTCCACGTAGCGCCCCGGGATCCCCGTGAACTGCTCCGCCACGAAGAACGGCTGGCTCATGAACCGCTGCAGTTTCCGGGCCCGGGCGACCGAGATCTTGTCATCCTCGGACAGCTCGTCCATGCCGAGGATGGCGATGATGTCCTGCAGGTCCTTGTAGCGCTGCAGCACCGCCTGCACCTTGCGGGCCACCCCGTAATGCTCCTCACCCAGCACCCGCGGGTCAAGGATCCGGGAGGTGGAGGCCAGCGGATCGATGGCCGGGTAGATCCCCAGCTCGGCGATCTGCCGGGCGAGGATCGTGGAGGCGTCCAGGTGGGCGAAGGTGGTGGCCGGAGCCGGATCGGTGATGTCGTCCGCCGGCACGTAGATCGCCTGGACCGAGGTGATGGAGCCCTTGTGGGTGGACGTGATCCGCTCCTGCAGCTCACCCATCTCGGTGGCCAGCGTTGGCTGGTAGCCCACGGCGGAGGGCATCCGGCCCAGCAGCGCCGAGACCTCGGAGCCCGCCTGAGTGAACCGGAAGATGTTGTCGATGAAGAGGAGCACGTCCTGGCCCATCTGGTCCCGGAAGTACTCGGCGACGGTCAGGCCGCTCAACCCCACCCGGAGGCGCGCGCCGGGAGGCTCGGTCATCTGCCCGTAGATCAGGGAGACCTTGCTCTTCTCGCCCCGGACGGCGGGATCCGCCTTGGACGTGTCGAAATGCCCCGTCTCCTCCCAGTTCTTGTAGAAGGCCTCGCCGAAGTCGATGACCTTGGACTCCACCATCTCGCGGAGCAGGTCGTTCCCCTCGCGGGTCCGCTCCCCCACGCCGGCGAAGACCGAGTAACCGCCGTGCTTCATCGCGACGTTGTTGATCAGCTCCATGATGAGCACGGTCTTGCCGACGCCGGCCCCGCCGAAGAGGCCCGTCTTGCCCCCCTTCGTGTACGGCTCGAGCAGATCGATGACCTTGATCCCCGTCTCGAACATCTCGATGCTCGTCGCCTGCTCCTCGAAGGACGGGGCTTCCCGGTGGATCGGCCAGCGCTCCACGTCGGCGATCGGCTCCATCTCGTCCACGGGCGTGCCGACGACGTTCAGCACCCGGCCCAGCGTCTTCGGCCCCACCGGGACCGAGATGGGCTGCCCCTGGTCCACGGCGATCATCCCCCGGACCATGCCGTCGGTGGGCTGCATGGAGACGCAGCGGACCCGCCCCTCGCCGAGGTGCTGCTCCACCTCGGCGATCACGTCGATGGGGACGCCGGTCTCCGCGCCGTCGTCCTTGATGCTGACGGCGTTGAGGATCTCGGGAAGGTGGCCCTCCTCGAACTGCACGTCCACCACCGGCCCGATGATCTGGATTACCTTGCCCTGCTTCATTCGAGACTCCCTCGTCAGGCGTTCGCGCCGCTCACGACCTCGATGATCTCCTTCGTGATCGCCGCCTGGCGCACCCGGTTCAGATGCAGCGTCAAGTTGTGGATCATGTCCTCGGCGTTGTTGGTCGCCGCCTCCATGGCGGTCATCCGCGCGCCGTGCTCCGCGGCGGACGACTCGAGGAGGATCCGGTACATCTGGATCTCCACGTGCCGGGGCAGCAGGCGCCGGAACAGCTCCCCCGCACTCGGCTCGTAGAGGTAGTCCATCGGCTTCGCCTCCCCCTTGAACTCCTCCCGCTCCAGGGGCAGCAGGCGTTCGACGACGACGTTCTGCTGGATGGCGGACTTGAACTCGTTATAGATGACGTAGATGGCGTCCAGCTTCTTCTCGATGAAGCGGGTCATCAGGTCGCCGGCGATCTCCGTGGCGACGGTGTAGTCGAGATGCCGGAACACGTCGATCCACTCCTTGCGGAGGTCGTACTGCTTCCGCCGCACGTAGTCCCGGCCCTTCTTGCCGATGGCGTGGAGCGTCAGCTCGACGTCGCGGCTCTGATCCTCGACGAACCGCGTGGCGCTCTTGAGGATGTTCGTGTTGAAGGCACCGCACATCCCCTTGTCGGCGGTCACGATCACCAGCTCGACGTGATTTCCCTCGGGCACGGCCAGGAGCGGATGGGCGGAGACGTCGGCCCGGGCCGCCGCCGAGGCCAGGACCTCCTTCATCCGCAGGGCAAAGGGCCGGGCGGCGACGATGCGGTCCTGGGCACGCCGCAGCTTCGCCGCGCTGACCATCCGCATGGCGCGGGTGAGCTGCTTCGTGTTGGAGACGCTCTTGATCCGGCGCCGTAGATCCCGGAGGGTGGCCATTCTCGCCGGCCCGGATCAGGCGCTCGCGGCCGCCTGCGGCGAGGCGGTGGTGGCCTCCGCCCCGGCGGAGGCCTGGAAGTCCTGCTTGCACTCGTCGATGAGCTTTTTCATGCGCTCCTGCAGGTCATCGTCGAGCTTCCCCTTCGTCCGGATCTCGTCGAGGACATCCTTGCCGTGCAGCTCCAGGTGGCGGTTCAGCGCCGCCTCGAACGCTCCCACCCGATCGACGGGGATGGAGTCGAGGAATCCCTGCGTCCCCGCGAAGATGGTGATCACCTGCCGCTCCATCGGGATCGGCTGGTACTGACCCTGCTTGAGCAGCTCGGTGAGGCGCTGCCCGCGGCTCAGCTGGGCCTGGGTCGCCTTGTCCAGGTCCGAGCCGAACTGCGCGAACGCCGCCAGTTCCCGGTACTGCGCCAGGTCGAGACGGAGACGGCCGGCGACCTGCTTCATCGCCTTCGTCTGGGCGTTGCCGCCGACGCGGGACACCGACAGACCGACGTTCACCGCGGGACGGATCCCGGAGTAGAAGAGGTCCGCCTCCAGGAAGATCTGGCCGTCGGTGATCGAGATGACGTTCGTCGGGATGTAGGTGGAGATGTCGCCGGCCTGGGTCTCGATGACCGGCAGGGCGGTGAGCGAGCCGCCGCCCCTCTCGTGGTTCATCTTCGCCGCCCGCTCCAGGAGGCGGGAGTGCAGGTAGAACACGTCACCGGGGTACGCCTCACGGCCCGGCGGCCGCCGCAGGAGCAGGGAAAGCTCGCGGTACGCCGCCGCCTGCTTGGACAGGTCATCGTAGATGCACAGGGCGTGCTGCCCCCGATCCCGGAAGAACTCTCCCATCGCGCAGCCCGCGTAGGGGGCGATGTACTGCAGCGGGGCGGGCTCCGAGGCCGACGCCTGCACGATGATCGTGTGCTTCAGGGCGTCGTACTCCTCGAGGGTGTTCATCACCTGGGCGATGGTGGACTTCTTCTGGCCGATGGCGACGTAGATGCAGATGACGCCGGTGTCCTTCTGATTGATGATCGTGTCGAGGGCGATGGCCGTCTTCCCGGTCTGGCGGTCGCCGATGATCAGCTCGCGCTGGCCGCGGCCGATGGGGATCATGCCGTCGATGGACTTCAGGCCCGTCTGGAGCGGCTCCTTCACGGGCTGGCGATCGATGACCCCGGGCGCGATCCGCTCCAGGGGAAGGGTCTCGGACGCCTCGATCGGGCCCTTGCCGTCCACCGGCTGCCCGAGGGGGTCGACCACCCGCCCGATCATCGCCTCGCCGACCGGCACCTGCATGACGCGACGGGTGCGGCGGGCCTGGTCCCCCTCCTTCACGAGCGCGGTCTCGCCGAACAAGACGGCGCCGACCGAGTCCTCCTCGAGGTTGAGGAGCATCCCCATGACGTCGTTGGGGAGCTCGATCAGCTCGAGGTACATGGCCTTCTCGAGGCCGTGGATCCGGGCGATGCCGTCTCCCACCGACAGGACGGTGCCCACCTCGGCGATGTCCATGTCGGACTCGAAGCCCTCGAGCTGTTGCCGCAGAATCCTGCGGATCTCGTCCGCCTTGATCTCCATGCTTGCTTACCCCTGGCCCGCCCTCGCCGCGCGGCGTCGAGGACTAGGCGTCCGCGAAACGCTCCCGCAGGCGATCGATGCGCCCGCGCAGGCTGCCGTCGTAGATCGTGTCCCCGACCCGGGTCCGGATGCCGCCCAGGACGGATGGGTCCGTGCGGAAGCGGGCCCGCACCTCCCGGCCCGTCAGCCGGCCCAGGCTCCGGACCGTCCTCGTCCGCAACTCCTCGCTCAGCGGCTTCGCGGAGACCACCTCCGCGTCCACGACGCCGAGCCGCTCCTGGGCGATCTCCGAGAACTCCTCCGCGACCTCCTCCATCAGACCGATGCGGTGCCGGTCGATGAGAAGGCGGACGAAGCCGATCGTCTCCTTCGAGGCCCCCGCCGACGAGAGCAGCTCGTCCGCCGCCTTCCGCTTGCGCTCCCGGGGAACGAGCGGGCCCGCGAGGAACGTGCGCAGTTCCGGTGTGTCATGGAAGGCGCGGGCGAGCTCCGTCAGTTCCGCCTCCACGCGGCGGACGAGGTCCACCTCGGGGAGGGTATCGGACAGAGCCCGGGCATAGTTGCGAGCGATGGCGCGCAGCGACATGACCTGCCTGCGGTCGGCCCCGGGCTGGCTCGAGGCTCAACTGGCGAGTAAGAAAGCCTTGTAAAAAGAACCCCTTAGAGAAAGGCAGTTTCTACCATACCGCCCGCGAGGGTGTCAAGAAACACCGCCCTTGCCGGCCTCCTCCCGGGGCGGGAAGCCGGTGATGTTCCCGGCCTTGCGCTCGGCCCGCTCCTCCGACAGCCCGCCCATCTGGACGTTCCCCTCCAGGATCCCCCCCTCCTCGATGACCAGGCTGGGCCGGTCCAGTCTCAGGTCGGCGTTCACGCGGGCTCCGGGGTGGATCTCCATGCGATCCTTGACGTGCACCTTGCCGGCGAGGCGGCCCGAGACGGAGACGCTCCCCACCTGGATCTCGGCGTCGATCTCCGCGGACTCCCCGACGATCAGTTCCCGCTCGGAGACGACCTTTCCGGTGATCTTGCCGTCCACACGGAGGACCTGGGAGAAACGCACGGTCCCCTCGATCTCGGTTCCCGGCCCGATGTAGCCGTCCAGGCCCCCGTCACCGGTCTTCTTGCGGTCCATCAGCGCCATCTCGTGATCTCCTTCCCCCCCGTTCCGCGCACGATGTCGGGGCGTCCCCCGTACCTAATCCGTCCCGACAATATATTCGAAGATGCGATCCAGTTCCTCCTCGTCGTGGAACGAGATCTCGACCCGTCCCCCCTCCCCCTGGCGGCGGATGCGGACCCGGGTGCCCAGGCTGCGCATCAGCCGCTCCTCCGCGTCCCGGGTGTTGGGGTCGGAGGGGGCGGGCTCCGGCCGCGCCGTCTTCCGGCGGGCCGCGAGCCGCTCCACCTCCCGGACCGAGAGTCCCCTGTCGACGATCCGCTTCGCCGTGCTCTCCCGCAGACCGCCGGCCTCCGGGAGTGCGAGCAGCGCGCGTGCATGGCCGGGACTGAGGGCGCGGGAGCGCAGCAGCTCCTGAACGGAATCCGATAAACCTAATAATCTCAATGAGTTAGAGACCGTCGAGCCGGACTTTCCCAGACGCGAGGCGATCTGCTGCTGGGTCAGGCCGGCCTCGCCCAGCAGCGACCGGTAGGCGAGCGCCTCGTCGATCGGATCCAGCTCCTGCCGCTGGATGTTCTCGACCAGGGCGACCTCGAGCATCCGGTCATCGGGGACCTCGCGGATGACGGCGGGCACCCGGCGAAGCCCCGCGCGTTGGGCGGCCCGCAGCCGCCGCTCGCCGGCGATGATCTGGTAGCGATCGCCGCGCCGGCGGACCAGCACCGGCTGCACCACGCCGTGCTCCCGGATGGAGCTCGCGAGCTCCTCCAGCTCCGGATCGCTGAACCGGTGCCGCGGCTGCGCCGGGTTCGGGTCGATCCGGTCCAGATCGACCTCGTGATACGGTGCGGGGGGCGCCACGGGCGCGGTCTCCGCGGGAGCGGGGGCCGCGGCGCCCGCCTCGGGGATAAGGCTACCCAGCCCCCTGCCCAGCGCTCTTCTCTGCGTCATGACGGATGTACTCCCTTGCGAGGTCGAGGTAGGCCTCGGAGCCTCTGGAGTGGATGTCGTACTTGAGGGCCGGGAGCCCATGGCTCGGCGCCTCCCCCAGCCGGACGTTGCGGGGGATGACGGTCCGGAACACGCGCTCCCCGAAGTGCTGCCGGACCTCGGTCGAGACCTGCCGCGACAGGATCGTCCGGTCGTCGTACATCGTGAGGAGGATCCCCTCCAGGCGAAGCCCGGGATGCAGGGAGGACTGCACCCGGCGCGTCGTGTCCATCAGCAGGGACAGCCCCTCCAGCGCCAGGTACTCGCACTGGACCGGGACCAGGACGCCGTCCGCGGCGACGAGGGCGTTCAGGGTCAGGATGCCGAGGGACGGCGGACAGTCCAGGAAGATGTGCTGGAACCGCTCCCGCAGTGGCGCGATCGCCTCGCGGAGGCGGTACTCCCGGCGGTCGCGCTCCACGAGCTCCACCTCCGCCCCGGTGAGGTCGCGGTCGGCAGGGGCGAGCCTGAGATGCTCCATCGAGGTGGGGAGGATGACATCCTCGAGCGGGCGATCGTTCATCAGGACGTCGTACGTGCTCCCCTGGCCCAGGTCGCCCCAGACGCCGAGCCCCTTGGTCGAATTGCTCTGGGGGTCGAGGTCGATGAGCAGGACCGAGCGCTCGGCCGCCGCGAGGGACGCGGCCAGGTTGATCGCGGTCGTGGTCTTCCCGACCCCGCCCTTCTGGTTGGCGATGGCGACGACGCGACCCACGAAATCGGTCCTCCGAGCGAAGCCCGGGGAAGGGTAGCACACCGCCCGCGCGCCGGGGAGGACTTTTCACGTGAAAAGTCGGGAGGAGGCGCCGGGAGACTTTTCACGTGAAAAGTCGGCCGTTCATCGTCATATATTCGTATCATGGATGTCTAATTTTCGTATCATCCCCGAGGCCCGCCGACGCCGATGCCGGATCGAGCTTGCGTCTGG
>JASFRI010000132.1:0-10297 GCA_050115015.1 Acidobacteriota bacterium | reverse complement strand
ACATCCCGAACGTGCTGAAGTTCGAGGACCAGGAGATCGGAAAGATCTACTACGCCCTGTCCCGGGTGACGGGACTCAACTTCTTCTACGACGACAAGCTCGACCTGACCAAGGAGGTGTCCGTGGACGTCGCGAAGGTCTCCTTCGAGAAGGCCATGGACATCCTGATGCTGCAGAACAAGCACTTCTACAAGGTGATCGACCAGAACTCGATCCTCATCGCCGAGGACACGCGCCAGAAGCGCCAGGAGTACGAGGACGAGGTGATCCAGACGTTCTTCCTGTCCAACGCGGACGTGAAGGACGTGCAGACCATCCTCCGGACCCTGCTGGACGCCCGGAAGGTGGCCCAGAACACCCAGCTCAACGCCATCACCATCCGCGACAGCCCGGAGAAGGTGGCCATCGCCCGGCGGATCATCGAGGCCAACGACAAGGCGAAGGCGGAGCTGATCATCGACGTCGAGCTGCTGCAGATCAACCGCTCGACCCTGCGCAACCTGGGGATCGACCTGACCACGAAATCCCTGGGGATCTCGTTCAACGGGTCCGACGCCGGACTTCCGCTCAACAGCCTGAACCTGCTCAAGGACACCGGCTCCTGGACCCTGTCGCCAATCCCGGGCTTCGTGTTCAATTTCCTGAAGAGCGACTCGGACTCGAAGGCCATCGCGAAGCCGCAGATGCGCGTCAGCGAGGGGGAGAAGGCGAACCTCCACATCGGCGACCGGATCCCGATCCCGACGACGACGTTCAACACCGGGTCCACCGTCGGCACGAACGTGGTGCCGATCACGTCCTTCACGTACCAGGAGGTCGGGATCATCATCGAGATCGAGCCGCGGGTGCACCACAACCGGGAGGTCACCCTGAACCTCGTGGTGGAGATCTCCGACGTGACGGGGGAGGTGAACGCCGGGGGGGGCGTGAGCCAGCCGATCATCGGCAGCCGGGAGATCGTCACCGTGATCCGCCTGAAGGATGGCGAGACGAACATGCTGGCGGGGCTGCTGTCGGAAGGGGAGCGGACGTCCCTCAGCGGCGTCGCCGGGCTGTCCAGCATCCCCGTCCTGAAGCGCATCTTCGGCAGCACCGAGAAGGAGGTGCGGCAGACGGACATCGTCCTGACGCTCACGCCCCACATCATCCGCATTCCGGACATCGGCGAGCGGGACCTCGAGGCGATGTGGATCGGCCGCGAGGGGAACCTGAAGCTGAAGGGGAGCGAGGGGAGCGCCTTCGGCAGTCCGTTCAGCGAGGGGGAGGCGGTGGTGGGGCGCGACCTCCCGATGCTCCCCATGGGCGACATCCTGCAGAACACCGACCTCGTGCCGATCGTCCTGAGCGACCAGACGCTGGACCGCTACCTAGGCCCGACGAAGGCGCAGAAGGCGGCGGGGGAGGTGGAGGCGGAGGACGAGTTCCCCGAGCGGGGACCGGAGGACGTCGTGTCGCCCCCCGGCGACGCCGGCGCGCCGCCGCCACCGCCGGCGGGCGAGGAGGCCGGTCCCGGGGCGGAGTCCGGAGGCTTCGGCGAGGACACCGAGGGGCCGCTGGGACCGCAGATCCCGGTGCCGTCGGTGGCGGAGCCGGAGGTCCCGGAGCCGCAGATCCCGGTCCCGGGGGGCGGGCAGGTCGAGGAGCCGCCGTCCGACGTCGTCCCGGCCGAGGGTGAGGAGCCGGAGGCCCAGACGGTGCCCCCGGACTCCCTGCCGCTGATCCCCTTCCACCTGGGCTGCTCCCCCCCGACGCTGATCGCGACGCCGGGCAGCGACTTCAACCAGGTGATCCAGGTGACCGGGGGCGCGGACATCGCCCGGATGACCATGACCCTGGAATGGGACGACTCCCTGCTGTCGTACCGCAGCATCAACGCCGGGAACTTCTTCCGCCAGAGCGGCGGGTCCCCGTCGTTCCAGTTCCGCCGGGTCGGCACGAACCAGGTGCGGATCGAGACGGGGCTGCCGGGCGGGAGGAGCGCCTCGGGGGTCGGCGCGGTGGCGCTGCTGCGCTTCCGCGCGCTGGCCGAGGGCACCTCGCCGCTGCGCTTCGTCGCGGTGGAGGCCTACGACTCGCAGGGGCGGCAGCTCGAGGCCGACGTCACCGACGGCCGGGTCGTGGTGCAGTGATGGGAGGCAGTCCCTTGCTGGCGGCGATCTCGAGGTCTAAACTGAAGAATACGGAGCCATGTGGAAACTGAGACGCGACAACCGGCCCGCCCGCCGAGCCGGCGTGCGGGGCGTCACGTACGTGGAGCTCCTGGTCACGATGACGGTTCTCGCCATCCTGGCCGGCGCGGTGATCCCCATCGCCAAGACCACCCTGCGCCGGGAGCGCGAGATCGAGCTGCGGCAGGCCCTGCGGAAGATCCGGACCGCCATCGACCAGTACAAGATGTTCTGCGACCAGGGGATGATCCAGCAGGAGGGGGTGGACTCGGAGTGCTACCCCACCGAGCTGGAGAAGCTGGTGGAGGGGGTGCCGCAGGTCGGCACCATCGACCGGAAGCTCAAGTTCCTCCGCCGCATCCCGAAGGACCCGTTCACGAACAGCGCCGAGTGGGGGCTGCGCTCCTACCAGGACGAGCCGGACTCGACGAGCTGGGGCCGACAGAACGTCTACGACGTGTACACGCAGTTCGACGGGACCGCCCTGGACGGCACCCGGTACCAGGAGTGGTAGCCATGCGGCGGCGGCACACGGGTGCGAGGGGCTTCACGCTGATCGAGATGCTGGTGGTGGTGGCGCTGATCGGCATCCTGGCGGGCATCGCCGCGCTGAGCCTGAAAGACCAGCCGAAGCGGGCCAAGGAGGCGGTGCTGCGCACGAACCTGCACACGATCCGCGACGTGCTGGACCAGTACTACGCGGACAAGCAGCGCTGCGCGGAGAGCCTGCAGGTCCTGGTGGACGAGGGCTACCTCCGGCAGATCCCGCTCGACCCGATGACCGGATCCCGCGATACCTGGCAGACGGAGCCCTGCGAGGGGGAGGACGCCGGGCTGGGGTACCTGCAGCAGGAGTTCGGCGACAGCGGCGGCTTCGGTGCCGGCCCGGGGATCTGGGACGTCCACAGCGGCTCCGAGGACACGGCGCTGAACGGCACGACCTACAGCGAGTGGTAGACGAGGACTCGAGGACGACCATGAGAAAGACCATCGCGATCGGCATCCCCACCATCGTCATCCTGCTGGCGGGGATGCTGGCGTGCGACAACAGCACCCCGGTGGCCCCGGAGGGCTCGACGATCATCCTCAGCGCCAGCCCACGGGACATCCTGAACGTGGACCCGAACACCCAGGAGGGAGAATCGCGGCTGCAGGCCGTCGTCCTCAACGCCAGCGGCATCCCCCAGGACGGGGTGGCGGTGTTCTTCAGCACGACCGCCGGGCGGCTGGATTCGGCCGGAGTCAGTGTGCCGACGGACGGCAACGGGATCGCCCGGGACCGGCTGACCACCTCGATCTCCGCGCAGGTCACCGCGCAGAGCGGCACGGCCTCCCAGCAGGTGACGATCACCATCTCCGGCCAGGTGATCGTCCAGGACGTCAACCTCCAGATCCTCGGCGGCGAGCCGACGAACGGACAGGCCCCGCTCACCCGGGAGTTCCAGGTGTCCGTCACGGACACGAACGGCCAGCCGGTCAAGAACATCATCGTGAACGTGGTGACGACGCCGCCCTTCCCGATCACCCCCAATCCGGACTACCTCGTCGGGGGCCAGCTCCGGACGGACACCGGTGGCGTTGCGCGGTTCGAGATCGTCAACCTGGGGGAGGACACGACGGTGACGGCCTCCGCAGGCGGCGTCCAGTCCCAGACGATCAACCTGACCATCGATCCACCGTAAGCCTATGACGACGCGCCATCGACATCGGAGGTCCGCCGTCCGGCGCCGCGCCGGCGAGCAGGGCGTCCTCCTGGTCGCCCTGCTGATGGCGATGACCGTGATGATGATCCTGCTCACCGCCACCGCCCAGGGCTGGAGCGCCATCCTGAAGCGGGAGCGGGAGGAGGAGCTGCTGTTCCGCGGCAACCAGTACATCATCGCCATCCGGGCGTACCAGGCGGAGCACGGCGGGCAGTTCCCCACCGACCTAGAGGACCTGATGAAGGAGGGACCCCGGCGGCACCGCTACATCCGCCAGCTGTTCAAGGACCCCTTCAGCGAGGACGGGGAGTGGAACCTCCTCTACCTCGGTCCCGACGGCCGCTCCGCCTGGAACCCCCACGCCCGGCCCCGGGAGGAGGGGACGCCGGGGCAGGGCCTGGGCGGCATGCCGGTGGGGCGCGGGCGCGGCTTCCCGACGGCTCCGGGGGGACAGCCGGGGATGCCCGGACAGCCGGGAATGCCGGGACAGGCCGGCGTCCCGGGCCGCATGCCCGGGCAGGCGGGCATCCCGGGCAGCATGTCGGGGATGAACGCCACCGGCCAGCCCGGCGTCCCCGGCAGCCTCTCCGGGGGCGGCCAGCAGGTGGGCCTGAAGCGGGCGGGGCCGAGCCGCTTCGAGAGCGGCGCCCTGAACGGGCCGATCGTCGGCGTGGTGAGCAAGGGCCAGGACAAGGGCTTTCAGGAGTATTACTCGCTGCAGTACTACAACGAGTGGGAGTTCCACGTCTTCATCCAGCAGATCCCGCAGGTGCAGGGCAGCCCCCAGAACCTGAACATCAACCCGCAGGGGAACCTCGGGCCCGGCCAGAGGAACCCCTTCAACCCGAACGATCCCCGGTCCGGGAACTTCGGGAGCAACAAGCAGGGTCTGCCGAACGGCGGCCGGCTCGGCGGCGGGGGCCGTCCTCGCCCGCAGGGGAACGACGGAAACAACTGACGCTCGCGCCCTCCGGGAGGCGTGCGGCATTCCCGCCGAGGGCCGCACGCCGTGTTCCCGGGGCGTCCCGCCGTCGAGGCGTGTTCCTCCGGGCGGTGGGATCGCGCCGGCCCTCCCGCCCCCCGTCCTCCCCTTGCCGGGTCCTCCGCCCCCCGCGGGAGGGGTCGGGGACCTGTGGTATACTCCGGCCCTTCCAGGGCGGGGGGCGCAGCGCGGCAGCCCCACCCCTCGGGTCTGAGCCGCGCGGATCCCGAACAGCACCCGATCCTCCGAGCCGGCGGGGCGTCCTCCCCGTAGGGGATCTCCCTTTCCGGCGGCAGGGCTCCCATTGAGCGACACGGTCCGGAAACAGGTCCTGGCGAACGGCCTCACGGTTCTCACCGAGGAGATGAAGGCGTTCCGCTCCGTCTGCCTCGGCGTCTGGCTGCGGCGCGGCTCCCGGGACGAGACCGACGTCCAGAACGGCATCACCCACTTCATCGAGCACCTGGTCTTCAAGGGGACCCAGACCCGCTCCGCCCGGGAGATCGCCAAGCTCCTGGACCGCTTCGGGGGACAGACCGACGCCTCCACGGGGCACGAGCAGACCTGCTTCTGGGCCAAGGTCATGGACCGCCACATGGGGGACGCGCTGGACCTGCTGTCGGACATCGTCCTGCGGCCGCGCTTCGACCCGCGGGAGATCGAGCGGGAACGGAACGTCATCTTCGAGGAGATCCGGATGGTGGAGGACTCCCCGGAGGACCTGGTCTACGACCTGTTCACCGACGCCCTGTGGGGCGACCACCCCCTGGGCCGTCCGATCCAGGGGACGCACGAGTCGGTGGGGGCGATGACCCGGGAGGCGATCCTCGAGTACTTCCGGGCCGCCTACGTCTCCGGGAACCTGATCCTGTCCGCCGCCGGGAACCTGTCCCACGAGGAGCTCGTGGCACGGGTGGAGGCGGCGTTCCGGGACCTGCCCGGGGGCAACGGCTCGGTCCCGCTCGCCCCGCCGGCCATCGGCAGCCGGGTGCTCCTGCGGGAGCGGGAGCTGGAGCAGCTCCAGGTCTGCCTGGGGGTGCCGGGCTTCCCCGTGTCGGACTCCCGCCGGCACGCCGGCCGCGTCCTGAACACGATCCTGGGCGGCAACATGTCGAGCCGCCTGTTCCAGGCGGTGCGGGAGGAGCGCGGCCTGGCCTACTCGGTCTACTCCTCGGCCCACGGCTACCTGGACACCGGCTACTTCATGGTCTACCTGGCGACGGCGCCGGGGCAGGTCCGGGAGGCGCTGGACGTGGTGCAGGCGGAGATCCGGCGGCTGTGCCGCGAGGCGGTGAGCCCCGCGGAGCTGCAGGAGGCCAAGGAGCACCTGACGGGGGGCCTGATGCTGGGGCTGGAGTCCTCCTCGAACCGGATGGGCCACCTGGCCCAGCAGGAGATCTACTTCGGGCGCCAGGTGGACGCGGACCGGATGCTGCGGGAGATCGAGGGGGTGACCCTCGAGGACGTGCGCACCCTGGCGGTGGAGCTGTTCGACGGCCGGGAGGCCTCCCTGGCGGCGCTGGGCCGCGTCGGCGCCAGCGGCCTGACGGAAGCGCCGCTCCGGCTAGGATGACGGGAATGCGGGTCCGGTTCCAGCGCGTCGACGGGAACGACGACCTGCCCCTGCCGGCCCGGATGACCGCCGGCAGCGCCGGGATGGACCTGCGGGCCTGCCTGGCGGAGGCACTGGTGCTGCCGCCGGGGGGGCGGGCCCTGGTGCCGACGGGGTTCCGGGTGGAGGTGCCCGCCGGCCACGAGGGGCAGGTCCGGCCGCGCTCCGGCCTGGCGGCGCGCCACGGCGTGACCTTGCTGAACACGCCGGGGACCATCGACGCCGACTATCGCGGCGAGGTGAAGGTGATCCTGGTGAACCTGGGCCAGGAGCCGTTCACGGTGGAGCGCGGGGACCGGATCGCGCAGCTGCTGATCGCCCCGGTCCTGGCGGTGGAGTCGGAGGAGGCGGCGGAGCTGTCCGGGACCGCCCGCGGCGACGGCGGGTTCGGGCATACCGGGACCTGACGGCGGTCCCGCGGAACGGAGGGCGAGGAGGATGATCCCGCGCTACACGCATCCGGAGATCGGCTCGATCTGGGAGGACCGCAGCCGCTACCAGCGCTGGCTGGACGTGGAGCTCGCCGTCTGCGACGTGCTGGCGGAGCGCGGCGAGATCCCCGCCGAGGCGGCGAGGACGATCCGCGAGAAGGCGGCGTTCGATCCGGCGCGGATCGACGAGATCGAGGGGGAGACGCGGCACGACGTCATCGCGTTCCTGACGAACGTGGCGGAGCACGTGGGCCGGGACTCGCGCTTCGTGCACCTGGGGCTCACGTCGTCGGACGTGCTGGACACGGCGCTGGCGCTGCAGCTCCGGGACGCGGGGGAGGTGCTGCTGGCCGCCCTGGACCCGGTGCGACAGCGGCTGCGGGCGCTGGCCGGGGAGCACCGGGACACGGTGATGATCGGTCGCACCCACGGCGTCCACGCGGAGCCCACGACCCTCGGGCTCAAGTTTGCCCTGTGGTATCGCGAGCTGCGGCGGGACACGAGCCGGCTGCGGCGGGCCTTCGAGAGCGCGCGGGTCGGGAAGATCTCCGGCGCCGTCGGGACGTTCGCGCACCTGGATCCGGAGGTGGAGGAGGCCGTGCTGGAGCGCCTCGGCCTGAAGCCGGAGCCGGTGGCGACCCAGGTGGTACAGCGGGACCGCCACGCCGAGGTGGTCTTCGCCATCGCGGTGACCGGCGCGACCCTGGAGAAGATGGCGACGGAGATCCGCCACCTGCAGCGCACCGAGGTCCGGGAGCTGGAGGAGCCGTTCGCGAAGGGGCAGAAGGGCTCGTCGTCCATGCCCCACAAGCGCAACCCGATCGCGTGCGAGCAGCTCTCCGGGATGGCCCGGCTGCTGCGGGCCCACGTGCAGGTGGCGCTGGAGAACGTGACGCTCTGGCACGAGCGGGACATCAGCCACTCGTCGGTGGAGCGGGTGATCCTGCCGGACTCGACGATCCTGCTGTTCCACATGCTGCGGACGATGCGTCGCGTGCTGGAGGGGCTGAACGTCTATCCCGAGGCGATGCAGGCGAACCTGGCGCGCTCCCAGGGGCTGGTCTACTCCGGGACGGTGCTCCTGGAGCTGGCGAAGGCGGGCCTGACCCGGGAGGAGGCCTACAAGCTCGTGCAGCGGAACGCCATGCGGGCGTGGGAGACCGGCGAGGACTACCAGGAGCTGCTGCGGAACGACCTGGACGTGCGGCGGCACCTGGACGACGAGGCGCTGCGACGGTGCTTCGACCCGGAGCACCATCTTCGCAACGTGGACCGGATCCTCCAGCGGGCGCTGGAGGCGGAGGAGGACGCATGAAGGCGCGGGTGACGGTGCGGCTCAAGCCCTCGGTGCTCGATCCGCAGGGGATGACGATCCAGAAGGCGCTGGTGTCCCTGGGCTACGATGAGGTGTCCGGCGTGCGGCAGGGGAAGGTGTTCGACCTGGAGGTCTCGGGGACGGACGCGGCCGCGGCCCGGGCCCGCCTGGAGGAGATGGGGCGCCGCCTCCTCTCCAACCCCGTCGTCGAGGACTTCTCCATCGAGGTCCCCGCCGAGTGATCCCCTCCACCTCCACCCCCCAACCCCAACCCTCCTCACGACTTACGGCAGGGTCAGACCTGAAATGTGCAGTCGCCGGGGTTCGGGACGTGCGCGAGTGGGACAGCGGCGTGCGCGGGGCCGGCCTCCCCGCATCGGCCGCAACCTGCGCCGGCCTCGGGCCGGCTCCGGCTGCTGCCTGCCCCGAGCCCCGTCGAGGGGCGCCCTGCGCTCCGACGCCGACGTGGCGTCGGCTCTGGCGCTCCGGGAGCCCGCCCGCGGGACGTGGCTCCCACCGCAGCCTCTTGCGCGAGATGTCGCCCCGGCTGCCTGCCCCGAGCCCCGTCGAGGGGCGCCCTTCGCTCCGCCGCCGACGTGGCGTCGGCTCTGGCGCTCCGGGAGCCCGCCCGCGGGACGCGGCTCCCACCGCAGCCTCTTGCGCGAGATGTCGCCCCGGCTGCCTGCCCCGAGCGCCGTCGAGGGGCGCCCTTCGCTCCGCCGCCGACGTCGCGTCGATTCTGTCGCTCCGGGAGCCTGCCTGCGGGACACGGCTCCCACCGCAGCCTCGTGCGCGAAAGGCGGTGCGCAAGAGAGTTGAGGCGGGCTCAGATCTTCTTTTTGCAGTCCGGGCGCAGGCCGGTGGATCGGTCGTTCCGGAACTTCGGGGAAACGGATGACTGAGGGGAAGCCGACGGTCGGGGTGGTGGTGTTTCCGGGGAGCAACTGCGACCACGATGCCTACCACATCCTGAAGCACGTGATGGGGGTGGAGGCGCGGTTCATCTGGCACAAGGAGACGTCCCTGGGCAAGGTGGACGGGATCGTGCTGCCCGGGGGCTTCGCCTACGGCGACTACCTCAGGGCCGGGGCCATCGCCTCGCTGAGCCCGGTGATGGCCGCCGTGAAGCGCTTCGCGGGCGAGGGCGGGCCGGTGCTCGGCATCTGTAACGGCTTCCAGGTGCTCACCGAGTGCGGGCTCCTGCCGGGGGCGCTGATGCGCAACCGGCGGCTGAAGTTCCTGCACCAGGACGTCCACCTGAAGACGGTGAACACCGACACGCGGTTCACGTCCCGGTGCACCCCGGACCGCGCGTTGCGGATGCCGATCAGCCACGCGGACGGCAATTACTTCGCCGACGACGGCGTCCTGGAGGACCTGGAGCGGTCGGGGCGGGTGGTCTTCCGCTACTGCGATCCCCGCGGAGAGGTGACCGAGGCGGCGAACGTGAACGGTTCCTGCCGGAACATCGCCGGCATCCTGAACGAGGGAGGGAACGTGCTCGGGATGATGCCCCACCCGGACCGGGCGTCGGAGGCGGTGCTGGGCTCCACCGACGGCCTGCCGATCTTCCAGTCGTTCGTGGCGGCCCTGGGAGGTGGACGGTGAGCGCGACCGAGGTGACCCCGGAGATGGCCGCGGAGCACGGCCTGTCGCCGGAGGAGTTCGACCGGATGTGCTCCATCCTGGGGCGGACGCCGACCTGGACGGAGCTGGGGATCTTCTCGGTGATGTGGTCCGAGCACTGCTCCTACAAGTCGAGCCGCATCTACCTGGCGGAGCTGCCGACGGAGGCGCCGTGGGTGGTGCAGGGCCCGGGGGAGAATGCCGGGGCGGTGGACATCGGCGACGGTCTCGCGGCGGTGTTCAAGATGGAGAGCCACAACCACCCCTCCTACATCGAGCCCTACCAGGGGGCGGCGACGGGGGTGGGCGGCATCCTGCGGGATGTCTTCACCATGGGCGCGCGGCCGATCGCCAGCCTGGACTCGCTGCGCTTCGGAGCGCCGGACCATCCCCGGACGGGGTACCTCGTGTCCGGCGTGGTGGCGGGGATCGGCGATTACGGCAACTCCTTCGGCTGCCC
>JASFRI010000131.1:0-10349 GCA_050115015.1 Acidobacteriota bacterium | reverse complement strand
GTCCTGGGAGATCGTGGCGCCGTACTTCTTGGCGACCCTCTTGCCGGGGAAGTTGTCCAGGGTCCACATCCCCTCGTCAGCGACGGCGGCGGTCGCGAGCAGGAGCGCGGCGAGTATCGTGGCGGTCGTGCGGAGCATCGTTCCTCCATGGTCGGGTTGTTCGCGGCGGGCATCTTATCCGCTCGGAGGCGTTTCCGCCAGGCGGCCCGGTGGTGCCTCCCGGGCCCTGCGCGCGAAGTGGCCACCGCGTCACGAGACCCGGCCGCGCGTCCGGTGCCTCGAGGCCGATGCCGCGCTGGCTCCGGGCGGTCCGGGCGCGTGCTATCGTGGGGGCATGATGCCGAGGCGCTGGCCGCTCGCTCGAGGCCGCCGGCGGAGGAGTGGGTCCCTTGCCGGGCTCGCCGCCGTCCTGGCCGCCCTCGCCGCCTGCAATCCCGCGCCGCCGGCCGGGACCTACCAGGGATACCTCGAGGCCGAGTACGTCTACGTGGCGTCTCCCCTCGGTGGGGCGCTGGAGTCGCTCGAGGTCGAACGGGGCAGGGCGGTCACGGCAGGGGAGGCGCTGTTCGAGCTCGACGAAGAGCCCGAGGCCTCGCTGGTCCAGCAGGCCGAGGAGGGTGCGAGGCAGGCGGAGGCGCGGCTCGAGGACCTGCGCAAGGGGCAGCGGCCGAGCGAGCTGGCTTCCATCGAGGCCCTGCGCGACCAGGCCCGGTCTTCGCTGGAGCTCGCCGAGCTGGAGCTCGCGCGGGTCGAGAACCTCTACCGCGACGAGGTGGTCCCCGCCGAGGAGCTGGATCGGGCGCGCACGCAACGCGAGCTCTACGAGGCCCAGGTGGCGCGCTACACCGCCGAGCTGCAGACGGCCCGCCTCGGCGGGCGGACCGATGCCGTGGACGCCGCGGAGGCCGCCGCCGCCGCCGCGAGCGCGGAGCTGACGCGCGCGCGGTGGAACCTGGGCCAGAAGGCACAGTCCTCTCCGGTGACGGGGGTGGTCCACGACACCCTCTACCGTCCGGGGGAGTGGGTCGGGCCCGGCAACCCGGTCGTGGTGCTCCTCCCCCCCGAGAACCTCAAGGTCCGCTTCTTCGTCCCCGAGCGGGAGCTGGCCGGGGTGCAACCCGGCCAGGCCGTCCAGGTTCACATCGACGGCGCGCCGGCCCCCTACCTGGCCCGGGTCAGTTACGTTTCCACCCGCGCCGAGTTCACCCCGCCGGTGATCTACAGCCGCGAGACCCGCGCCAAGCTGGTCTTCATGGTGGAGGCGCGCTTCGCGTCGCCGGACGCTTCCGACCTGAGGCCCGGGCAGCCCGTGGACGTGACGCTGGAGCGCTGAGCTTCATGTCCGATCCGAAGCGGGTCATCGAGGTGGAGGGGATCACGAAGCGGTTCGGAGACCTGACCGCCGTCGACCACATCGGGCTGGAGGTGCACCGGGGCGAAATCTACGGATTCCTCGGCCCCAACGGCAGCGGCAAGACGACCTTCCTCCGGATGCTGTGCGGGCTGCTGCGCCCCGACGACGGCCGCGGAAGCTGCCTCGGCTACGACATCCTCCGGGAGTCGGAGAGCATCAAGCGCCGCGTCGGCTACATGACGCAGCGCTTCAGCTACTACGAGGACCTGAGCGTCCAGGAGAACCTGGACTTCGTCGCCCGGATCTACGGCATCCCGAAGCGTCGCGATGCCGTCCGCCGGAGCCTCGACAAGCTCGGGCTCGCCGGGCGCCGCCGGCAGCTGGCAGGGGAGCTATCGGGCGGCTGGAAGCAGCGGCTCGCCCTGGCCGCATCCCTGATCCACCGGCCCGAGCTGCTGCTGCTCGACGAGCCGACCGCGGGGGTCGACCCCAAGGCGCGACGGGACTTCTGGGAGGAGCTCCACGAGCTCGCCGCCTCGGGGATCACCGTGCTCATCACGACCCACTACATGGACGAGGCCGAGCGTTGCCATCGGCTGGCCTACATCTCCTACGGCAAGCTGCTCGCCCGCGGCACCGTGGACGAGGTGATCCGGGGCGCCGGGCTGGCCACGTGGGAGGTGGCCGGCGAGAACCTCCACCCGCTGGCGACGGCCCTGCGGGGGGAGGATGGGGTGGAGCAGGTCGTGGCCTTCGGGAATGCCCTGCACGTCAGCGGGCGCGACGCGGAGATTCTGAAGGCGACCCTGGAGCGCCACTGCCGACCGGAGGACCGCTGCCGGCAGGTCGACTCGAGCCTAGAGGACGTCTTCATCGGGCTGATGGGCTCCTCGAAGGACAACGTCGCGTGAGCGGAGCGCGGCGATGACGCCCCCGCGGTTCTCGCCGCGGCGCTTTGCCGCGGTCGTGGCCAAGGAATTCATCCAGATGCGCCGCGATCGGCTGACCTTCGGGATGATGATCGGCATCCCGATCCTGCAGCTCATCCTCTTCGGCTTTGCCATCAACTCGAACCCCAAGCACCTCCCCACCGCGGTCTTCTCGGAGGACAACGACACGTTCGCCCGGACGCTGATCTGGTCCCTCCGGAACAGCGACTATTTCTCCATCGTCCGCATCGCCGAGAGCGAGGAGGAGATCGAGCGGCTCCTCCGGATGGGCGAGGTCCTGTTCGTGGTGCACATCCCCCGTGATTTCACCCGGGACATCCTACGGGGACAGCGCCCGGTTCTGCTCCTGGAGGTCGACGCCACGGACCCGGCGGCGACGGGAAACGCCGTCGCGGCCGTCGGCGACCTGATCGACGGAGCGCTGCAGCGTGACCTTGAGGGGCCGCTGGCGCACCTCCGCGGCCGGGCGGGTCCGGTGGACCTGGAGATCCATCGCCACTACAACCCGGAGATCATCACGCAGTACAACATCGTGCCGGGGTTGATGGGGGTGGTGCTGACGATGACGATGGTGGTGATCACGGCGCTGGCGATCACCCGTGAGCGCGAGCGCGGCACCATGGAGAACCTGCTCGCCACCCCCGCCCGGCCGGCGGAGGTGATGATCGGCAAGCTCGTCCCGTACATCCTGGTCGGCTACCTCCAGACGCTGGTCATCCTCGCCGCGGCGCGCTGGGTGTTCGTCGTGCCGATGCTGGGGAACCTGTGGCTGCTGCTCGGCTTCATGCTGGTGTTCATCGCCGCGAACCTGGCGGTGGGGATCACCTTCTCGACCCTGGCCCGGAACCAGCTGCAGGCGATGCAGATGTCCTTCTTCTTCTTCCTCCCCTCGATCCTCCTGTCGGGGTTCATGTTCCCCTTCCGCGGCATGCCGGTCTGGGCGCAGTACGTCGGCGAGGCCCTCCCCCTGACCCACTTCCTCCGGCTGGTCCGCGGGGTGCTCCTGAAGGGGAACGGCTTCGCGGAGAGCTGGCATCACGTGTGGCCCATCGCCATCTTCATGACCCTGGCCCTTGCCCTCGGCATCCTCCGCTACCGCCGCACCCTCGACTGACCGGGTGGGGTCCAGTGAAACGAAACAAAACAAAGGGGATCTTGCCGGTCGCGCGCCGACGAGCGCGGGGCCCGGGCCGGGTTCGCCCGCGAGCGCCGGGCCCGCAGCAGGCAGGGGCCGTCGAGCGGTAGGATCCGATCGACAGGGGTGGGAACCGGCCCGGCCGGGGATCGCCGGCGGGCCGTCGATCCCGGAGGGTTGACCATGTTCCAGCACATCCTGATACCGGTGGACGGTTCGCCCTTCTCGGCCTCCGCCGTACGTCACGCCGGTGCCGTCGCTCGACGGGCCGGCGCCCGCATCCTTCTCCTGCATGTCCACCCGCCGGTGCTGGTCCCGGAGTTCTCGGCGCTCTCCATGGAGGCGACCACGGGCTGGGATCAGGAGATACGGGACGCCCAGTCCCGTCACCTGGACGAGCTCGCGAGGAAGCTCCGGGATGATGGTCTCGATGTCCGCACCGAGATCCTGGACGGCGAGGTCGCGTCCGCCATCATCGAGCGATCGCGCCGCGACGCCGACCTGCTGGTCATGGCGACCCATGGCGCCGGGGGCCTTGCCGGTGCCTGGCTGGGGAGCGTGACCGATACGGTGATCCACCACGTCACGCTGCCGGCGCTGCTGGTCCGACCCGAGGAGGGAGAAACGGGCGAGGTCGTCTTCGAACGTATCCTCGTCGCCACGGACGGCTCACCCGCCGCGGAGGCCTCCACGGAGCAAGCGGTGAACCTGGCCCGGATGTTCGACGCCGGCCTGACGCTGCTGCGGGTGGTGCCGGTCCCCGCCGGGCCCGCGTCCCCCTACATCCCCCACGCGGCCCGGCTGGACCGGGATCTCACCAGGGAGCGCGAGGAGGAGGCCGAGCGTGGCCTGGCCGCGGTGTCCGCGAGGATCGGCGGTTCGGTCCGGCTGGAGACCCGGGTCGTGCGCGCCTACCATACGGCCCGGGCCATCCTGGAGGCGATCGAGGAGTCCGGCGCGGACCTTATCGCCGTGGGGACGCACCGGCGGACCCGGCTGGCCCGCATCGTCCTGGGGAGCGTTGCCGACAAGGTCCTCCGTGCCGCCCCGGTGCCCGTGCTGATCGGCCACGCGGCCGCGCCCCGCTGACCGCCTGGAGGCTCCGCGGGAGGCCCCGGTTTGACGCCGGCCTCCGGCAGGGGGATACTGCGTGTCCCGGAGGAACCCATGAGCCGCCATTCCCACGCCGTGTCCGCCCTGGTGCTGGCCCTCGCCCTCACCCCCTCGGTGGCCCGAGGGTCGCAGACACAGCCCCAGACGCAGCCGCAAACGCAACCCCAGACCCGCCCCCACGCGGGCTCCCACGCCCACGAGGGAGCCGTCGACCACTCCTTCGCGGACGTCGACCGGTGGAAGCAGGTCTTCGACGACCCCGCCCGGGACGAGTGGCAGAAGCCGGACGAGGTGGTCGCCGCCCTGCGCGTCGGGGCCGGCTCCGTCGTTGCCGATCTCGGCGCGGGCACGGGGTACTTCACGATCCCGCTCGCCCGGACGGTGGCCCCGGGCGGGCGGGTCCTTGCCGTGGACCTCGAGCCCGAGATGGTGCAGTACCTCGGAGAGCGGGCGATGGCGGAGGGCGTTCCCGGCGTGGAGCCGATCCAGGCCGACCCCGACGACCCGCATCTGCCGGCCGGCGTCGTCGACCGCATCCTGGTGGTGGACACCTACCACCACATCCACGATCGTGTCGACTACCTGCGGCGCCTGCGGGACTCCCTCGCCCCGGGCGGCCAGGTCGTCATCGTCGACTTCCAGAAGCGCGAGCTCCCGGTCGGGCCGCCGGTGGAGCACAAGATGTCGGTGGAGGAGGTCGTCGGGGAGTTCCGGGAGGCGGGATTCCGGCTCGATCGGGAGGAGACGTTCCTCCCGTACCAGTACTTCCTCGTCTTCTCGCCGGAGGGCTGAACCGTCCTCTTCCGTGGCCAGCCCTGCCTCATTTCCAACAGCCGGTGTGGCAGGCGGGACAGCGCACCAACCCCAAGTTGCTGTTCTGAAGGCAGTTCCACCTGGCACGCGGGTTGCCTTCAAGGTCTCCCGCCGCCCGCACCGCGCCCGGGGCCGATGACCGGGACGGTCGGGCGGGGCCCAGAACCGAGGTCTGATGATCGGCCGGAGACACCCGGCGTTCCCAGGAGGATCGAGCATGAAGCTGCGAAGGATGATGGCGATGGTATCCGTGGTCGCGATGGCGTTGCTGCCGATGGCAGCCGTGGCCGACGACGGTGCGGATGTGACGGTCAAGGGCGAGGTGCTGGACCTGGCCTGCTACGTGGCCCACAACGGCGAGGGCGCCGATCACGCCGGCTGCGCCGTGAAGTGCCTCAAGAGCGGGCAGCCGATGGGCCTGAAGGCCGAGGACGGCACCGTCTACGTGCTGTTCGCGGATCATGGCGATGCGGCCGCCTACGACGAGGCGAAGGGGCTGGCCGGCAAGATGGTCCAGGTCTCCGGCCCCGTGGCCGACAAGGCGGGCATCAAGGGCCTCACCGTCCACGAGGTGAAGGCCCTCTGATCCGGGTCGCGTCCCGGAAGTCCATCGGGGCCAGGTCCTCCTCTCGCCGGAGGTGCAGACCTGGCCCCTTTCTCCATCCAGGATGTCGCGCAAGCTCCTCGTCTCCCTGCTGATCGCCGCGGTCCTCGCGGCGGCCGCGATCCTCGCCGCCCCCGCGGGCCTGCGTGCGTACTGGTCCGTCCGGGACGCCAACCCCGTCCGCCGTGGCGTGGCGCGCGCCCGCGAGCTCGGCTGCCTCACCTGCCATGGCCCCGGCGGGCTCGAGGGCATCCCCGACCCCGGCCTCCCCGAGGGAGGCGTGCCATCCTGGGGCGGGGGCGTCTGGATGATGTACGTCGAGAACGACGAGGAGATCCGCGAGTTCATCCTCGACGGCGTGAGCCGCGCGCGGGCCGGGAGCGTCTCCGCGCAGGCGGAGCGGGAGAAGGCCGCCGTCCAGATGCCCGCCTACCGGGACGTGCTGGGGGGGAGCGATCTCGACGATCTGGTCGCGGCGTTCCAGGTGCTCTCCGGGATGAGCCGGCCCGAGAAGGGCACCGCCGCGGATCGCGGCTACCGTCTGGCGCGGACCTGGCACTGCTTCTCCTGCCATGGGCCCGGCGCCTCCGGAGGGGTCCCGAACCCCGGTTCGCTGGCCGGCTTCATCCCCGGCTGGTACGGTCCCGCCTTCGAGGACCTGGTCCGGGACCGGTCCGAGTTCGACGCCTGGGTCCGTGACGGATGGATCGACCGTCTGGCCCGCAGCCGTGTCGCGGCCCACTTCGCCGACCGGCAGCGCATCAAGATGCCCTGGTATCCGGACTTCAGCGACGGGGATCTCGACGACCTCTGGGCCTACACCGTGTGGCTCGGGGAACACGGCGGCGTCGACTGAGCCCCCGTTGCACCCCGCGCCGGCGGATGCCAGAATCGGTCCCGTACCCCGTTTCGTTTCCTCGAGGACGGAGGCCCGCCCATGCGGCGCTGGTGGAAGTTCCTGCTGATCGGCGGCGGCGTGCTGTTCCTGGCCGCGGCCGTGTTCCTGATCCCCACCCTCTGGTTCACGCCCTGGTCCATCGACCACTTCTACGCCCGGGTGTTCCTCGAGTACGCCCTGGACCACCCGATGCTCCTCAGCCAGATGCGCATCCTGGAGCCGATGGGGCTCGACTTCCACAACGACGACCTCGACGACCCGTCGGTGGCGTTCCAGCTACGGGAGGCGGAGCGCGTCGACCGGAACCTCGAGATCCTGCGGTCGTACGACGTCTCCGGCATGAGCTCGTCGGAGCGCCTGTCCCGGGACGTGCTGGAGTGGTTCCTGGCGGACGCGCAGGCCGGCAATCGATTCCAGTTCCACGGCTACCCGCTGAACCAGACCGGCGGGGTCCACAACAGTCTGCCGAGCTTCATGATCACCATCCACCGGATCGACGATCTCGCCGGCGCCGAGGACTACGTGATCCGGGTGGAGGAATTCGGTCCCTTCTTCGATGCCATCCTGGGCGACCTGCGCCATCGCGAGGAGATGGGGATCATCCCGCCGCGCTTCGTGATCACGGCGGTGCTTCGGGACATGGAGGCCTTCCGGGCGGTTCCGGCCGAGGAGCACCAGCTCTACGTGCACTTCCAGGAGGCGCTCGATTCCCTCGAGGGGGTGGAGGATCCGCGCAAGCAGGAGCTTCTCGACCGGCTCCGCAGCGCCATCGACGGCATCGTCTATCCGGCCTACGGAAGGCTCATCGACTATTACACGGACCTGGAGGCGATCGCGACCAGCGACGACGGTGTCTGGAAGCTGCCCGACGGGGATGAGTTCTACGCGTACCGGCTGCGCAGCAGCACGACCACGGACCTCACCGCCGAGGAGATCCACGAGCTCGGGCTGCGCCAGCTCGAGTGGATCCACGCGGAGATGCGGGAGATCCTGGCCTCCCTCGGCCTGCCCACCGCCGACCTCGCCGCGAGCATGCGGCGCCTGAATGCGGAGAACCTCTATCCCGACACCGACGAGGGCAGGGCGGCGCTCCTGCGAGACTACCAGGTGATCATCGACGAGATCGATGCCGGGCTGGACCCGCTGTTCGACGTGCGTCCCGCCGTGGGCGTGACCGTCGAGCCGGTCCCCGACTTCATGCAGGAGAAGGCGCCCGGGGCCTACTACCAGTCTCCGCCGATGGACGGCTCCAGGCCCGGGACCTTCTTCGTCAACCTCCGCAGCGTCGCGGAGATCCCGAGGTTCGGGATGCGCACGCTGGCCTATCACGAGGCCATCCCCGGGCATCACTTCCAGATCGCCGTGGCCCAGGGCCTGACGGACCTGCCCTTTTTCCGGCGGATCATCCCCTTCACGGCCTACACCGAGGGCTGGGCGCTGTACGCGGAGACCGTCGCGGCGGAGGCGGGGTTCGAGGACGACCCCCTCGATCGGCTGGGCTACCTCACCTCCCTGGCGTTCCGCGCCACCCGGCTCGTCGTGGACACCGGCATCCACGCGAAGCGCTGGACCCGGCAGCAGGCCATCGATTTCATGCTCGCCAGCACCGGCATGCCCGAGGGGGACGTCGTGGCCGAGGTGGAGCGCTACATCGTCTGGCCCGGACAGGCATGCGCCTACATGGTCGGCTACGTGAAGATCGTGGAACTCCGCGAGCGGGCCCGGGAGGCCCTGGGGGCGGACTTCGACATCCGGGAGTTCCATGACGTCGTCCTCACCAGCGGCGCCTTGCCGCTCACCCTCCTGGAGCGGGTCGTCGACGACTGGATCGCGGAGCGGGGCGCATAGGGTGCTCGACTTCTCCATCGAGCAGTCCTTCGCCGGTTCCCCGGACCGTGTGTTTCGAGCGCTCGCCGATCTGGGCGGGGCCGCGGAGTGGATGCCGGGCTTCGTCGGCTTCGAACGGCTGGCCGGTCCCAGCTTCGATGTGGGCACCGCCTGGCGTGCCACCCGTCACCTGCTCGGCATGGAGGTGACCGACCGGTTCGAGGTCACCGCCTGCGATCCTCCCGGACATCTGGAGATCCGCGCCGACGGTGCGGTGGGGTCGGGGGAGATCCTGTTCCGCTACGACATCCATCCGGTGGAGAGCGGTGCCCGGGTCACCCTGTACGTACGCATCGCGGACGGCATGCTCGGGAGGATGATGGCGGGTCCCCTGCGCCGGACCTGTGTGGGAGACCTCGAATCGCTGGCGGATCACCTCTCACGGGACGCCTAGATACGTCGCGCCACGCCCTGATACGTGTAGCCGTGGGTGCGGGGATCGTCGTCCATGTAGAACTCCCGCAGGTGCTGTAGCCGGAAGCCCCCCGCGGGGACGCACTCCCGGAAATCACGGTTGAGGTTGCAGCCGGCCCCGATCCATCGCTGCAGCCCGTTCAGCCTCTGCTGCCAGCGCTGCACCGCCGGCTCGCGGCTCAGTCCGTGCTCCACGAACAGCAGGCGACCGCCGGGTCGCAGGACCCGGCGCACCTCCCGCAGGACCGCGTCGAGGTCCGCGACGCTGCACAGCGTCCAGGTGCTGACCACCGTGTTGAAGGAGCCCGTGGCCAGGGGCAGGCGGGCGGCGTCGGCGATCCGGTGGTCGACGGCGATGCCGCCGGCCGCGATCCGCCGCAGGGCGCGCCGGTTCATCCCGGGGTTGATGTCGACGGCGGTGAGCCGGGTCACGCCCTCCGGATAGTGGGTGAGGTTCAGGCCGGTCCCGAAGCCGATCTCCAGGACGTCCCCGACCGCCTCGCGGAGGACCACGCGGCGGATCCGGGAGACCTTCTCCCGTGCCAGCGCATGGTCCATCATCCAGGGGAAGAGACGGCGCTCGAGCAGCTTCACCCGGGCTCCCACCACGGTGTCGGGCTCAGGGGCAACGGACCCTCTGCATGGGGAAGTCGACGGCGCGGACCTCGCCGTCCCGCGTCCCCTCGATCCGTCCGAGCAGCGACCCGTCCTGCTGGAGCCGGTAGAGGATGCGTTGCGGGAAGTCGTGGTCGGGGTTCTCGAACGTGACGCTGTCCTCTCCCAGCGCGATCTGCCGGAAGCGAGTCTCCTGCTGGTCCGAGGGCACGGCGGTCAGCACGAGAACCCCGTCCTCCTCCTCGATCCTCAGCTGCTCCCAGGCGACGGTGCGATCGCCGACGATCGTGCGGCTGACGCCCAGCATCGTCCCGCCCCGCGGTGCCGTCCATTGCTCCTCGGAGTGCCGGTCGCCGTCGTCGCGGGCCCAGCAGCCGGCGAGCCATGCGAGCCGCGCGATGGGGCCGGAGGCCGTGACGGCGGACGCCGGCTGGATCGGCCCCGCACCGAGGACGGCCAGGAGGGCCATCAGCCCGGTTCGCCACGGCCCTCCCGGCTTTGCCCGCCCGTCGCGGATCATCGGAGCCGTACCCGGGCCGGCCCCTGGAACAGCGCCCGGCCCGCGC
>JASFRI010000130.1:0-10431 GCA_050115015.1 Acidobacteriota bacterium | reverse complement strand
TCACCGATTTCGGCTACGTGGCCTACCTGGCGGACCTGGCGGTGGCGGCGAGCCACCAGCGCCGGGGGATCGGCCGGCGGCTGATCGAGGAGACCCGGGCGGCGCTGGGTCCGCGCTGCATGCTGGTCCTGCTGGCCGCACCCGCCGCCGCGGACTACTACCGGCGTGTGGGCTTCACCCACCACCCCCGGGCCTGGGTGCTGCCGGGCCCCGGGGAGTCCCGCTGAGCTCCCCCGCGGCCGCCGTCAGGCGGCGGAGGAGGCGGTCCCGTGCAGGTGGACGTCGCGCTGCGGGAAGGGGATGGTGACCCCCTCGCGATTCAGCGCCTTGTAGACCGCCGTGTTGATGCCGTCGACGCAGCGGCCTCGAAGCTCCGGGTCGGGGACCCAGCAGAGCACCCGGAAGATCAGCGCGGAGTCGCCGAGCTCGGTGAACCGCACGCGGGGCTCCGGGACCTCGAGCGCCTCCGGGACCCCGCGGGCGGCCTCGACCAGGACTTCCCGCACCCGGTCGACGTCGGAGCCGTAGGCCACGCCGACGTGCACCGTCACCCTCGTGTTCACCGTCGGACCGCCCGACTCGTTGACGATCTTCGCCGCGGCGATGGCGGCGTTCGGGACCGTGATCTCGACGTCGTCCCGGGTCACCAGACGCGTGCTGCGCAGGCCGATCTTCACCACCTTGCCCCGCTCGCCCGTGTCCAGGTTGATGTAGTCGCCGATCTGGTACGGCGCGTCGACGATCACGAACAGTCCCCCGAAGAGGTTCGCGAGGGTGTCCTTCGCGGCGAAGCCGACGGCGATGCCGACGATCCCCGCCGAGGCCAGCCAGGGGGCGACGTTGAGGTCCCAGATGACCAGCAGGCAGTAGATCGCCCCGAGGAAGAGGAGGATCTTCGCCAGATTGTCGAACAGGGGGAGCGTCCGCGTCTCGAGCCAGGCCACGCGGTGTGCCAGGCGGCTGAGGCCCTCGAGCAGGGCATGGGCGACCTTGAGGCCGGAGCCGAGCCAGAGGAACACGAGCGATGTGTCCAGAATCCCGGAGACCACGAACAGCAGCTCGGGGAGGTCGATGACCCTGCGGGCCGCCACGTGCAGGGCGACGACGATCATCGTCAGGAAGGTCGGCCGCCGGAGCATCCCGACGAGCCGGTCGTCCAGCTCCGTGCGGCTGCGCCGCGCGACCCGGGCGAGAACCCGGAACAGGAGAAAGTCCGCGGCGAGTCCCGCCGGCAGCGCCGCGGCGATGATGACCAGGGCCTGGACCCATGGCCGGGCCCAGGCCTCCTGGAGGAACGTCAAGCTCGTGTCCATGGCTCCATCCTCCTGTCGGGGAGGTCGATCCCCGTCGGATCCTGCATCGTGGGAATGATACCCGCGGTCGCCTCGCTTTCGCCTAACCGATCCGGACCCGCCGTCGTTGTAGAGGGCAGATGAGCAGGGGGGATGCGGACCACGTGGCCCGGACGCTCCGCGGGGAGCGAGGGGCCTACCGGGCTCTCGTGGAGCGTCACGGAGCCCGGGTGTTCCGCATCGCCTTCCGGATCACGGGAAACGAGGCCGACGCGGAGGACGTGGTGCAGGAGACGTTTCTGAAGGCGTACGACCACCTCGACCGGTTCGAGCCGGACGGAGGGTTCGGTCCCTGGGTCGGCCGGATCGCCGCCAACGCCGCCATCGACCTCCTGAGGACCCGGCGGCGCCGCGCCCGGCTCGTCGTCGCCGGCGCGGACGCCGAGTCCGCGGCGGCCGGGACGGCCGCGCCGGACCCCTCGCCGGAGCGCCGCGCCCAGGGGCAGGAGATGCTCGGGCGCGTGGAGCGCGCCATGAGGCTGCTGAGCGATCGGGAGCGGGCGGCCTTCGTCCTGCGTCACTTCGAGGAGCGTTCCATCCGCGAGATCGCCACCACCCTCGGGGGGTCCGAGAACGCCACCAAGCAGGCCCTCCTGCGCGCGGTGCGCAAGCTGCGCGGCGCGCTGACGCCAACCGCCGCCGCGGGTCACGGATCATGAGCCAGGACGAGAGATCCCATCTGACCGAGGACGAGCTGGCGCTGTTCCATTACGGCGAGCTCGAGGCACGCGCCGGCGCGGCCCGGCACCTGATGGGCTGCGCCGTCTGCCGCGCGGAGTACGACGATCTGGTCGCCGTGCTGCGCGAGGTGGACGCGCTGTGTCCGCCGGAGCCCGGCGCCGGTCACGGGGATCGCCTGTGGGAGCGGCTGGCCCCGCGCCTCGCCGCCCGGCGCCGGTTCTCCTGGAACCGCTGGGCGGCGGCGGCGGTCCTGCTGCTCGTCCTGGCCGCGGGGTTCCTGGCGGGACGGATGAGCCTGCAGGGACCCGTGGGGCCGCTGCCGATCTCGGAGGCGGCACGCGCTCGCATCCTGCGCGCCGCGGTGGAGGAACACCTGGAGCGCTCGACGCGCACGCTCCTCGAGGTGGCGAACCGGGGCGACGCGACGGTGGCGCAGGCGGACGCCCGGGGGCTGCTGGGCTCGAACCGCCTCTACCGGCAGAGCCTGGCGGGGGCGGGGGAGGGGGACCTGGTCCGCCTCCTCGAGGATCTCGAGCGGGTGCTGACCGACATCGCCAACGACGATGTCGGCGACGACGGGATGGCGTCGATCCGGCGGCGGATCGAGGAGCGCGGGCTCCTGTTCAAGCTGCGGATCGTGACCTCCCGCCTGCGGCGGGAACAGCGGGACACGCAAGGCGGATCCCCCGGTGAGCGGACCTGACCGGCCCCGGAGGAAGGAGAGACGGACCATGAGAAGGAGTGGACTCGTTGCGATGATGCTGTTCGGGCTGCTGGCGGCCGCCGCAGCGCCGGCGCAGGACTACCGGGATTCCGATCGGGACATGGCGGCGCAGCGGGCCGGGGAAGCCTACCGGCGTGGCAGGGAGGACCTGGACCAGTCCCGCTGGCAGGATGCGACCCGCGCGTTCGACGAGGTGATCGGCCTCGACGCGGGCCCCGCCGACGGGGCGCGGTACTGGAAGGCCTACGCGCTCTACAAGCAGGGACGGAAGGCCGATGCCCTGGAGGTGCTGGCGGAGCGCGACGAGCTCTATCCGGAGAGCCGCTGGGACGACGACGCCCGCGCGCTTGAGCTGGAGATCCGGCAGTCCTCGGGGAAACCCGTTCCGCCGGACGCGGCCGAGAGCGAGGAGCTCAAGCTGATCGCGCTCAACGGCCTGCTTCACGTCGACCCCGACCGGGCCATCCCGATGCTCGAGAAGATCCTGGAGGGGGGCAGCTCCCCGCGCATGAAGGAGGAGGCGCTGTTCGTCCTCGTGCAGACAGGCTCGCCCCGGGCCCGGGAGCTCGTCCTGGACATCGCCCGGGGAAGCTCGAACCCGGACCTCCAGATCGCCGCCCTGCAGCACATGGGGATGTTCGGCGAGGAGGCGAACCTCCCGGTCCTGCGCGAGGTGTACGGCTCCACGAAGAGCCATGAGGCGAAGCGGGCCATCATCGCCGCCTACGGCGTCGCGGGCGATCGCGAGGACCTGCTCGCGGTGGTCCGCTCGGAACCGGACGCCGACCTCCGGCGGGAGGCGATCCAGCACCTGGGACTCGCCGGGGGCGGCGCGGAACTCGTCCGCCTGTACGAGGACAGCAAGAGCTTCGAGGACAGGCAGGCGATCGTCGAGGCGCTGGCCACGTCCGGGGAGACGGCGAGCCTCCAGGAGATCGCCCGCACGGAGGCGGATCCTGCGCTGCGCGGCGTGGCGGTCCGCAGCCTGGGACTGGCCGGGGGCCCGGAGACCGACGCCTTCCTGGTGGAGCGCTACCGCGCGGAGAAGGACCCCGGGGTCCGCGCCCAGATCCTGGAGGGGCTGGCCATGGCGGGCGCCGCCGGGCCGCTGATCGGGATCGCCCGGTCCGAGTCCGACCCCGCCCTGAAGCGACGTGCCGTCGAGGTGCTGGCGATGATGGACTCGCCGGAGGCCACCGAGTTCCTGATGGGCCTCTTCGATGATTAGAGGTGGGCTGGTGACCGCTCCCGGGTCCCGTCCCTCCCTCGGGCGCCCGCCGGCTGCGGAGCGGCCCGGAGCCGCCGTGCTCGCCGGCGGGTTCGCGATGGTGCTGGTCGCCGCTTCGACCGCGCTCCCGGCCGCGCCCCCCGACCTCCGTTCCGGGACCGTCCGGACCATCGCCGGCGACCTCCGGGAGGCGCTCGCGGGACGGGGCGAGCGCTGGGTGGGGTACGACGTCCTCGCGATCCGTGGGGGAGCACAGCTCTGCTGCGCGGCGAACCGGCCTGACGGGTTCCATCGCGGCGGGCGCGTCCTGGGCCGACTGGGGACGCAGGCCGGAGGGCTGTGTGACCTGGACGCCGGCGACTGGATCGGGCTGGACCGGGAGGCCGGTGGCGCGGAGCCGTTCCGGGTCCTGCTGTACCTGCGGGACGGTCATGTCGACCGCGTGCGGACCGCCTCCCGGGCCTGCACGCTGGACGCCGGCGACACCCCCGTGGGGTGGCTGCCGGAGGTTCCCGCCGGCGAGAGCGTCGCACTGCTCGCCCGCCTCGTGGAGCACGATCTCCGCGACCCGGAGATCGCGTCCCCGGCGCTGGCGGCGCTGGCGCTGCACCCCGGCCCGGAGGCCGACGCCATCCTGGCCGGGGTCGCGGGAGGAGATGCCCCGCTGGACGTGCGGCGCGACGCGATGTTCTGGATGGGTTGGGCCCGCGGCCGGACCGGTCTCGAGGGGCTCCGGGCGGCGCTGGCGACGTCCGGGGATCCCGAGATCCGTGCGGCGATCTTCCTGGGCCTGTCGCTCAGCGACGATCCGGAGGCCGAGGACCTGCTCCTCCAGGCCGCCCGGAGCGACCCCGACCCGCAGGTGCGCCGGGAGGCTCTCTTCCACCTCGGCCAGCGGGCCGGAGAACGGGTGGCCGGCGTGATCCGGGACGCGTTCCGGGAGGATCCGGACCTGGAGGTCAAGCGGGCAGCCTTGTTCGCCATCGCGCAGCTCCCGGAGGGGCGCGGCATCCCGTTCCTGATCGACCTCGTCCGGAGTCACGGCGACCCGGAGATCCGGCGGGAGGCCATGCAGTGGCTGGCGGCCTCCGGCGATCCACGGGCGCTGGAGCTGATCGAGGCGATCCTGGCCGGCTGACGCAGCGGAGCGTCAGCCCGCGAGGAGATCCCGCCGGCACGCCCGTGCCGCATCGAGGGCGGCCTCCAGCGTCGTCCCGCCGCGCGAGTCCGCCTCCTCGAAGATCGCCCCCAGACGGTCACCGATGGCGCGAATCTGCAGCCGGATGCGCTCCTCGTCCCATCCCAGGCTCTCGGTGCCGAGCAGGAAGATCGCCCCGCCGCCATTGATGATGAAGTCGGGAGCGTAGAGGATGCCCCGTTCCCGCAGCAGGCCCGCGTCCGCCTCCGACGTGAGGACGTTGTTCGCGGACCCCGCGACGACCGCGCAGCGCAGCGCCGGGATGGTCTCCGGCCCGATGACCCCGCCCACCGCACACGGTACCAGCACGTCGCACTCCTGGGCGAGCGCATCCTCCGGCTCCACCCAGGCGTGGCCGGCCGCCTCGCCGCGCTCCCGCACCGCCGGATCCGCATCGGTGAACCGCACGTCACCGCCGTCGGCGGCGAGGCGGGCGGCGAGAGGCCTGCCGACCCCGCCGAGCCCCTGGACCAGGAAGGAGCGGCCGCGGATCCCGTCCGTGCCGAACCGGTGCCGGAGGCAGGCGCGGATGCCTGCATGGACGCCGAGGGCGGTGAACGGGCCGGGGTCTCCGGCGCCATGGTGCTCCCTCGTGGCCCCGTGCACGTAACGGGTCCGGGAGGCGATGACATCCATGTCCGCCGGCAAGGTCCCCAGATCCGGGCCGGTCTGGAAGACGCCCCGCAGGGACTCCAGCAGGGAGCCGTAGCGCAGCAGCAGTGCGCGGCGCTCCGGCTCCGGCAGGGGGCGGGGCAGGTCGATGACCGCCTTGCCGCCCCCTCGGGGGAGGCCCAGCGCCGCCAGCTTCAGCGTCATCCCCCCGGCGAGGCGGAGGGCGTCCCGCAGCGCGTCATCGGGGCCTGCATAGGCCTTGCAGCGCGTCCCACCGACCGCCGCCTCGGGGGAGGAGCGGTGCACGGCGATGCGGATCGTGGCGCCGGTCGGACGGTCGACGTGGGTCACCACGAACTCACCGTCCCAGCTGCTCATCGGATCGTCCATCGCCTCTCCCTCCCCGCAGCATAGCCCGGACGCGCCCCCAGGTGTCGGAAATCGACCTGACGAATTCTCGGGGACGGAGGCCTCCGTCCCCGAGAATCCGTCATGTTCTGCGGGCGGGGCGGGGGGATCAGGGGTGGCGCAGCGGGACCTGCCGGCCGGGGCGGGGGGATCGGACCAGGGTCTCCAGCGTGATCGAGGCGAAGGTCGATCGGGCGAGCTCGTCGACCTCCTCGAACACCCGGAACAACCGACAGTCGCCGGTGCGGGAGCACTCGGTCTCCTCGGAATCCTCCAGCAGGCAGATACCCGGTCCGCGCCCCGGCTCCATCGCCTCCACGACGTCGAGGATCGTCAGCTCCGCCGGATCCCGGGCAAGGCGGTAGCCGCCGTGGGAGCCGCGCTCGCCGATGGCGATCCCCCCCCGCACGAGCTGCTGGAACACCTTCGCCAGCACCGAGCCGGGGACCCCGTAGCGCCTCGCCGTGTCCGCGGCGGTGATCGGCTCCCCGCCGCCGGTGGAGGCCATCTCCATCGCCGCGTACAGGGCGTAGCGGGTGCTCTTGTTCAGGTTCAGCATTCTCAGCCGCGGGAAGGGTCGGACTCGTCGAGATCCAGGTCGAGACAGAACCTCTCGGCGGGCCGGAATCCCTCGCGGTGGAAGAAAGCGAGAAGGGACTGCTCGCCCCATCCCACCTCGGTCCGGAGCCGGGACACCCGCAACGCCCCCAGGTTCAGCCGCAGCTGGCGCAGCAGGGCCGACCCGACACCCTGACGCCGGAAGTCGGGATGCACGTCGATGGTGTCGAGCACCGCCACCGGCTCGAGGCTGCCGAACTCCCCGTAGTAGACCCGGGCCAGCAGAAAGCCGGCGAAGAGCCCATCCAGCTCCGCCGCCAGGGAGACCTTGATGCCGGTTTCGGCGAGGTTCTGCTGCAGCTTGACCCGGAAATAGTCCTCCCGGCGCCGCCCGACGTTCCGCGCGTCCAGGGCGATCACCGCCTCGAGGTCCTCCGGTCGGAGTTCGCGGATCGAGGCCCCTTCCTCCAGCGCCTCCTGGTTCATCGTCGTCCTCTCCATGGAACCTCCCAAAGGTCAGCCGATCAGCTGACCTCCGTCGACACGCAGCACCTGGCCCGTCACGTGCCGCGACAGACCGGAGACCAGGAACAGCACCCCGTCGGCCACGTCCTCTGGCCGGCCGACCCGGCCGAGGGCGGACTCGTCGATCGCCCGCTGTCGGAACTCCGGCGGGGCGGCGGCGGTCATGGGGGTGTCGATCCAGCCGGGAGCGATCACGTTGACGCGGATGTCGAAGCGGCCGAGCTCCCGGGCGGCGGAGCGCGCCAGCCCGATCAATCCGGCCTTGCTCGCGGCGTAATTGGACTGTCCGAACTTGCCACGCTCGCCGTTGATCGAGGCGACGAGCACGATGGCGCCGCCGGAACCCCGGCGCATCCGCGGCGTGGCCTCCCGCAGCAGGTGGAACGCCGAGTCGAGATTGACCCGGATCACCTCGGACCAGTCCGACGGGCTCATCTTCCAGAGCACCGCGTCCCGCGTGATGCCGGCGCAGTGGACCAGGATATCCAGGCCCCCCAGCCTGCGGTCCGCCTCCTCGACCAGGGCCGCCACGGCTCCGGGCTCGCGGAGATCGGCCTCCAGGGACGCGGCCCCCGATCCCGGCGGGCTCCCCGGCAGGTCCGCGGAGGCAACCCGGGCGCCCGCGCCCGACAGGCTCCGTACCACCGCGGAGCCGATGGCGCCGGCGCCGCCGGTCACCAGGGCGCGGCGGTCCTGCAGGGATGGCGGGCCCGGCTCCGCGGCCATCACGCCCCTCCCGCCGGAGCGGCCGTGTCACCCGGCGCCGGCACCGGGCGGTCGGGGAAGGGCAACCCCGTGCGGACGAGCTTCCGCGCACGGAACGCGCCCCAGAGGGCGGCGCCGTAGGCGCCGGCGAGGGGCGATTCCTCGTGGGCGCGGATGTCGAGGGACGGGCGGGGCTTCATCGCAGCCACCCCCTCACGGAGGGTCTCGAGAAGCCCGGCGTCCGCGGCCAGGCCGCCGGTGATCAGGACGACGCCCTCGGCCCCGAGGGACGTCAGGAGACGCAGGTAGCGCCCCGCCATCGACTCGTGGATCCCCTTGATGATGTTCGCGGTGGAGATCCCCCGGGAGACCATGTTGATCACGTCGGTCTCGGCGAGCACGGCGCAGATGGAGGAGCAGGCCTCCGGGCTGTCCGCCGAGACCGAGAGGGGGCCGATCTCCTCGATGGTGATCCCCAGGTAACGGCTGATGTTCTCCAGGAACTGGCCGGATCCCGAGGCGCACTGGCTGGTCATCCGGTAGCCCAGGACCTTGGCCCGCCCGTCCATCAGGACGGCCCGGGCATGGAGGGCCCCGATGTCGATGATCGCGCGAGCCTCCGGCTCGAGGAACAGCGCTCCCCGGGCGTGGGTGGTCATGCCGTAGAAGTGGCCGGTCCGGAACTCCAGCAGCTCCCCCTCACCGGTGGTCGCGACGTAGCCCAGATCTCCCGGCTCCAGGCCGCTCTCCTCCAGGCAGGCCTGGAAGAGCTCCTCGGCCACCTTCCGTGCCTCCCGCCTCCGGATGCGCTCCACGCCCCGGGACAGGACCCGGGGCGGCTGTCCCGGCGACTCCGCCAGGACCACCGCCTTGACGGCGGACGAGCCGATGTCGATCCCTGCAACCCGCAGCTCCTCGCTCATGTTCAGGCTCCCGGGCGCGCCGGAGCGCGCCGTGACTCGTGCCGGGCGAACAGCGCCGCGCCGAGGGCGCCGGTGTAGATGGAATCGGGGGAGATGTTCATGGTGATGCGCCCGTAGTTCTCCTCGATGAGGGCCTCCAGGGCTCCCACCGCCGCCGGGTTGCGCGCCACCCCTCCGGTGAAGGTGAACTCGTCGGAGACGCCGCCGGACCGTGCCAGCAGCGACATCGCCCGCAGGATGATCGCCCGGTGCAGGCCCGCCAGGATGTCCTCCCGCCGCTCTCCCAGGGAGAGGCGCTCCCGCAACTCCGCGCCGGCGAAGACCGTGCAGGTCGAGTTGATCCGCACCGGGCGGTTGGACTGGCAGGCCATGGGTCCGAGCTCGTGCACGCCGAGGTTCATCTCGTCGGCGATGTACCCCAGGTAGCGGCCGCAGCCGGCGGCGCACCGATCGTTCATCTGGAAAGAGCTGACGATCCCCTTGCCGTCGACCTGGATCGCCTTGGTGTCCTGTCCGCCGATGTCCAGCACCGTCCGGGTGCCCGGGAACATCCGGTGCGCTCCCAGCCCGTGGCAGAGGATCTCGGAGCGGATCTGCTCCTTCGGGAAGGGGAGGGTCTGCCGCCCGTAGCCCGTCCCCACCGTGGCCGCCTCCTCCAGCGGCACCGCCCCGGCACGCTCCACCGCCTGCATCAGCTCCGGAGGGGCGTCCTTCACCCGGGAGAGGGCCGCCCGGGCCTGCTTCCCGAAGCCATCCTCGACCGGCGGCTGGTTCTCCACCTCGAGGATCGCCTTGTCGAACAGGCCGGCCAGCCGGTCGAAGCTGGCGCCCGTCTCCTCCGCTACCCTCTCCGCGAAGCTCATGTAGCGGGAGCCGGCGAGGTCCCGGAAGAAGTCGCTCTTTCGCCGGGCGCCCTCGACGAACAGGTCGGACGCCTCCCTCTCCATGCGGTCCAGGATGCGGTGGGCCGGCTCGTCCATCCGCGGTGCCAGGCGCCGCTCCAGCAGCCGCCGGATCACCGCGCCCAGGACGCGGAGCTGGGAGCGGTACTGCTGCTCGCGGTACCCCAGCTCCAGCTGGGCCAGGAGCCGGTCCCGTGCGGTCGCGTCGTACTCCCCCAGCTCCCGGGCGACGAGGTGGAAGCGGGTGTCGATCCGCGCCTCCCCCACGGCGACGTCGCAGGCGATCTTGTAGTTGCTCCGGCTGTTGGTGATGCCGCGCCCGAGAATGCCCCCCTCCTCGTCCAGAACCACCGCCTTCGTGGTCGTGGAGCCGAGATCGATCCCGACGAAGTACCTCATGCGCTGGCCCTCCGCTGCTCGATCATCTGGAAGTAGGACTCGAGACGGTTCTTGATGTTCGCCGCGGAGAAGTAGCGCGGGTCGACCAGATCGCTCTCGATGAAGCCGGCAGGGCGGCCGGTGCGCTCCTCCACCTCGCGGAGGATACGGAGCTGCCCGGCGCTGAAGGAGTTGCAGCTCTTGATGGAGTTCACCAGGACGCCGTCGGCCTCGTAG
>JASFRI010000129.1:0-10437 GCA_050115015.1 Acidobacteriota bacterium | reverse complement strand
GCGGAACCGTCCCGTCCGGATGTCCTGATCGTGCTTTATGACGCGGTGCGCGCCGACGTGTTCTACGAGGACGACCAGGTCCCCGACTGGGCCCCGAACCTGCAGCGGCTGTCCCGCTCCGGCATCGTGTTCCAGGACGCCGTCGCCCCGGCTCCCTGGACGCTGCCGACCCATGCCTCCCTGTTCACCGGGCTCACCCCCCTGGACCACGGCGCGGTGGACGAGTCGAAGCACCTGGCCGATCAGTTCACGACGCTGGCGGAGGCGTTCCAGGACCGCGGCTACCGGACCATCGGACTCGTCGCGAACCCCTGGCTGACGCCGGAGCGCGGGTTCGACCAGGGGTTCGATGCCTACGTCGAGATCTGGCGCCTCCGGGAGGTGCCGCTACCCCTCTACTTCCACATCACCGGCCGGCTGGAGGCCCACCACTGGATGCGCACGGAGGACCCCAGGTTCGACAAGGGGGCACGAATCGCCAGCATGCTCAGCCGCCGGTTCCTGCGGGGCACGCCGCCGGATCAGCCCCTGTTCGTCTTCGTGAACCTGATCGACGCCCACCCGCCGTACGATCCACCGTGGCCGTACAGCGAGCTGGATCCCGCACCGCCACCGGACATCAACCCGTACAAGATCTCCCAGGACTGGGTGGCCATCATCACCGGGGAAGCGGAGATGGACGAGCGCCGGATGAAGGTCCTTCGCCAGCTCAACGAGGGGGAGGTGGCCTATCTCGACGAGTATCTGGGGAGCCTGCTGGACACCCTCGAGGAGACCGGACGCTTCAACGACGCGTTCATCGCGGTCACCGCGGACCACGGCGCGGCCCTCGGCGAGGACCGGCTGCTCGGCTCCGGGTTCGACCTCCGCGAGGAGATGCTGCGCATCCCGCTGGTGATCCGCTACCCCGGCGGCGCCGGGGGGCCGGCGACCCGGACGGACACCGTCTGGCTGCAGGACCTCTACACGACCACCCTGGCGCTCGCGGACGACAGCCCGGATCTCGAGGGTCCGCCGCTGGGCGACCGCATGGTCGGCGCACCCCTGACCCGCCGGAGCGACGGTGCCGGTGTGGCGGCGTACTCCCGGCCCCTGGACATGCTGCGCCAGCTGGCGGAGCGCGCGCCGGAGTTCGACGCGTCCTTCATGGACCGCCGCATGGTGGCCCTGCGTGGCAATCGCTGGAAGTTCGTCTGGTCGTCGAGAGACCCGCAGCAACTGTTCGATCTGGAGGCCTCCGGCGAGTCCGAGAACCTCTGTCCGGCGATGCCGCGGGAGACGGCCGACTGGGAGCTCCGGATGGAGCAGGTGCTCGGCGCGACGCCGGCGGACCGCTGGGACGTGACGGTGTCGGAGGCGCTGGCCCGCGCCCCGGAGATGGAAACGGATGACGAGGCCCGCAGAATGCTGCGCTCGCTGGGCTACCTGGGGGACGACTAGGTTTCGTCTCGGAGCTGCTCGGACCCGTCCGGGAGCGCCTCGGGCGCCTCTCGAGGCTGCAGGCGGGTGCCGTCGAAGACGAACAGGCGGAACGGCTTTCCGAGTACATCGACGGGGGGCCACACGAACTCCCTCCCCTGCGCCCGGGGGAAGAGGGAGTGGGACTTCTCGAAGGTGTTCTCCGGGTCCACGTAGTTGGGCGCCCCCCCCGCCGGGAAGTAGATCTCCACCCGACCGCGGGCGGGGAAACGGACCTCCGGCACGTCGAGGGAACCGACCAGCTCCGCGGCGCCCAGGAGGACGACCGGCCGCGAGATCCCGTGGAGCTCGCTCCAGACCTCGACGGAGCGGGGCCAGAGGATCGCCGCGGAGCGCGTCACCAGGTAGTCGTGGTCCGACTCCATGTAGTGAGCCGGTAGGTTGACGATCACGAGAGCCACGCCCGGCGGGACCTCCCGGTCCACGCGCTGCAGCTCGGCGGTGAAGCGCTCCCCCAGCTCCCCGGCGACACGCCAGCCGGGGTAATCCCGGAAAACCGGAGAGCTGATCAGGATCGGCAGGAGCACCGCGCCGCACAGAGCCAGCTGCACGGCGGCGCCGGCACGGCCCTTCCCCCGGCGCAGGTCGCCCCAGGCCTCGAGCCCCAGCAGGACCAGCAGAAGGCCGAACACCGGCACCACGGAGTACGTGTACCAGGAGTGCCGCTGGCCGGCGATCCCGAGCAGGACCCCGTATCCCATCACCGTCAGGAAGACGAAGGCGATCAGCCAGCGGAGCCTCGTGCGCAGGAGGACCCACAGGCCGGCGGCCGCGGTGCCGGCGGCCAGCAGTCCTCCTCCCACGAGGCCGGGGATGGTGCGCGGCACGCGGAGCTCGATGATCTGCTGGGGATAGACCAGGACCCGCAGCAGCTCGTACGGCGTCAGCAGCAGGTTGATCGGATGGAACAGGATCTCGTCGGTGCCGTAGAGCAGGTTCCGGAACGCCATGAAGCCCAGCACCACCGCGAAGCACGGGAGCGACCGCAGCAGGGCTTGACGGAGCCGGCCGCGAACCCCCCCGGGGACGCCGGGACGCAGCAGCAGGAAGACGAGCACGACGGGCGCCACGATCACGCCGCGCTCCACGGAGCCCATGGCAAGCGCGGTGCCGCCCACCAGGATCCACCATCCGCCCCGGGCGGGAAGGCGCGCCGCGCCGATGAGGGCCAGACACAGGCCCGTCACGAGCAGCGGCTCCTGACGTCGCGCCACCGCCGGTACGACCTCCACCGCCGCGGAGTGAAGGACGAAGACCAGGGACACGAGCAGCGAGGGCCCCGGCGCGCACCCGAAGGCCAGGCGCGCCATCCAGTACACCGAGAGCGTCGCCAGGGCATGCAGGATCAGGTCCGTCACGTGATAGCCGAGGGGCTCCCACCCGTGGAGGAGCAGGTCCAGGCTGTACGTGATCAGGGTGATCGGCCGGTAGTAGGCGAAGTCGCCGCCGACGCCCGCGCGAAGCTCCCGCACGAACAGCCCCGGCACCTCCGCGATGGAGTCGACCTCCGCCGCCGCGATGGTCGGGATCGTGTCGATGGCGGTCAGCGGCAGGCGAAGCACCCAGGCGTAGGAGACGCAGGCCAGCAGCAGCAGTCCGGCGGAGAGCCAGGCGTCGGCCCGGGCGGATCGGCGCCACGTGAGGCCGCTCATCGACTGCTGCCGGGACGGGCGCGGCCGGACCGCGCCCGTCCCCTCGACGGATCCTGGCTCGACACGGGACCTCCGGGCTCGGATGGACGTTCGCGGGAGTATAGCACCCCGCCCCGCGCACGCCCGCGGGCGACCAGGCCCGTGCCTACTCCTCGGGCGCCGGACGCGGCAGCGGCTCCGGGTCCTCGGCCAGGGACCAGGCCAGGACCGCCATGGCGCCCACGTTTCGGGCCAGGTTCCCGGGGGTGATCTTGTCGAGGGTGTCGGCCCTGGTGTGGTGATAGTCGAAGTAGTGGGTGGTGTCCTGGCGGACGTTCAGGGCGGGGACCCCGAGCTTCCGCAGCGGGCTGATGTCCGCGCCACCGCCCCGGGGGAGAACCTCCGTGGCGTCGATGGAGGCCAGGTAGGCGGCAATCGCCTGAACGCGCTCCACCGCCCCCTCCCCCGCCGTCACGCCGTAGCCCAGGGGGCGATCGCCGCCGCTGTCGGACTCGACGGCGGCCACGTGGAGGGGGATCTCCGCGGCATGCGCCTCCGCGTAGCCCTTGCCGCCCCGCAGACCGTTCTCCTCGTTCGTGAACAGCACCGCGCGGATGGTCCGGCGCGGGCGCAGGTCGAGGGATCGGAGCAGCCGCATCGCCTCCATCACCGCCACCACGCCTGCACCGTCGTCGTGAGCACCGCTGCCCACGTCCCAGGAATCCAGATGCCCGCCGATCAGGACAATCTCCTCCGGCCGCTCGCGTCCCCGGAGGTCTCCCAGAACGTTCGCCGACGGCGCATCCGGCAGCGTCTCGCAGCCGAGGTCGAGCCGGACCTTGACCGGCTCGCCGGAGGCCAGCAAGCGATGGATCAGCTCCGCGTCCTCGGCGCTGACGGCCGCGCCGGGGATACGCTTCCCGGCCTCGTCGTAGGCCATGGAGCCGGTGTGGGCCAGCCGGAAGTCGGCGGTCCCCAGGGACCGCAGGATCATCGCCACGGCCCCCTGCTTCGCCGCCTCCCGGGCGCCGCTGTGCCGCAGGCCCACGGCGGAGCCGTAGCCGTGCTCCCGCCCCCCATCGGGGAGGATCTCCTTGTTGAACATCACGATCCTTCCCCGCACCCGATCGCCGGCGGCCTGCATCTCCTCGAAGCTGGAAAACTCGATCACCTCCCCGGTGATCCCTCCCTCCGGCGTCCCCACGCTCCCCCCGAGGGCGGTCAGGACCAGGGGGCGCTGCACCGGCGCCACGATCGCGCCGCTCTCCCGCCCGCGGACCCAGTGGGGGACCATCACCTCCTCGGTCCAGACCCGGTCCAGCCCGTCCTTCTCCATCTCCCCGGCGCCCCAGACGACCGCCTTCTCCAGGCTCTCCGATCCGCTCAGCCGGTGCCCGATCCGGTCCGTCAGCCAGGCCAGGCGGGCGTAGGAGCGATCCGCCTGGGACAAGGCGGCCTCGAGCAGGCGCTCCTGCGAGGATGCGGCCCGGACCGGAAAGGCGGGCAGCAGGACGGCGAGGATGGGGACGGCCATCAGGCTTCGGGCTCTGGACAACGGGTTTCCTCCTGGCGGCTTCGGGCCGGCGGAAAAGCAGTCGTTGGAGCTTCAATCGTATGACGTTAGAAGGACTCACGTGGGGCCGGGAGATCACAGAGCCGGAGGATCCACTCGATGGTCAGTACCGCGAACAGGGCATTCCATCCGTCGAAGGACGGTGTCCCGGCCTTGCTCAGGAACTCGCTCAGTCCGGCAGCGTCGTACAAGGAGGCGCTCCGCAGATTCGCGGCCTCCAGGACCCCTTCGGCGCGGAGGCGATCCTGTAACGGCTCGCTTTTCGGGGGAGCCGTGTCCCGCTGATTCGGGTCGGGGAAGATCGCGCGTCCGAGGGTGATCTGGGACATCTTGCGGATCAGCTTCTTGACGGATTCCGACCCGTAAGAGATCAGCTGGATCGGACGCTGCCAGCTCAGGGGCTCCGCGTTCGTGCCGTACCAGGTGCGCACGCGCGCGAGCCGGGGATGGAGCCGGGTGATCAAATGGCGCACGAGCGCACCGTGCATGCGGTATCGCCATGGCAAGCTCGTCGTGTACTCCACGAGTTCTCGGGTGAGCAGGGGTTGCGGGCTCGCGATCTGTGGGAAGTTCGTGTGGCCACCGGTCTTCCAGAGGTAGATCACGTCCAGCTTGGCCGTGTTCAGGGCATCCGGCTGCTCGTCCATGAGCGCACTCATCGCCGCTTTCTGGTCGCCAAAATAAAGCGGCCGCCAGTCCTGCCGGAAGAGACCTAGCGCGGGACGCGCGTTGAAGCTGAAACGAAACCGGAGCAGCCGGTCGAGATCGACCCGCCTGGAACGGCCGATCCGCAGGAACTCCTGCTGCCAGAAGAACTCGCGGTAGAGCTCGCCCCCTCTGCCACCGAAGGCAGCATCGTGTTTCGTCGCGAGTTGCTCCTTCGTCCACGCGGTGGTTGCGGTGCGGTCTCCGGTGACCTCGCCGTCGGACAGCGCGATTCCCTTGTCGAAGTAATCCCAGAGTCGTTCTCCCCATCGGTCCGGTCGCTGCTGGTGCACGAGGGACCAGCCGAATCGGGCCGCGGCCTCCTTCGCGACCTGGACGTCGAGAAGCTCGGGGGGCCCGTTCACCGTCACGACCACGGGGACTCCCGGCTCGGCCATGGAGGCGACCACCAGCCGGGAATCCAAGCCCGACGTGAGCGCGCTGATCCAGCGGGGCCAGCAGCTACGGATGTTGCGCGTGGATCGCCGGAGTCGCTGGACACCTTCATCGACGGCGTCGCCGATGCGCCGGTAAGGTACGGTGGAACGGAAAGGTGACCAGGAGCGCTCGATCCGCGCCTTTCCGTCCTCCAGGTGAACGGTCTCCCCGATGTGAATGCGTCGGACGCCGGAGAACGCACTCCGTGGCGCGCGAATCGCGTCCCCCATGAAGAGGCCCCGCAGCGCTCCGGTATCCAGCGGCGCTTTCAGGGCACAGGCGAGGGCCATCGACGACGTGCTGATCCACGCACCCTCCTCCGTCTCGGCCATGTACCAGGGAAACAGCCCCATGCCGTCCCCTTCCGCGATCATCCGGCCGGAACGTCGATCACCGCGGACCAGCAGGTATTGTCCCTGGAGGTGTTCGACCGCGGCGTCCCCCTCCGACTCGAGCGCGCGAGCCAGCCGGCTCAGAGACAGGGAGCGGTCCGGATCCCGGGAATCGAAGCACCATCCGGCCACCGCGAGCAGTAGCGATGACTTCTCCGGCGCCAGGACGTCCGGGTACGGGGAGGAGTGAAGGCCGAATCGGGCCATACAGAAGCTCGGACCATGCCTGGGCTCCCCGGCGGGCAAAGCCTGGAGGCGTACCAGCGCATCGCTCGCCGTCTGGAAGGTCCTCCGGGCGGCCTCACCCCTCCCGGCGGACCAGGAGAGCGCTATCAGTCCGGGCATCCAATCCTCCTCCGGGGTCGGCCGGCGCAACCCCTGCGGCGAGCCCTGCCCCACGGTATCCCGGGTGCAACGACCGTCGCCGCCTCGCCTCCTCGCGGGTGCCCGGAAGGTCTCCAGTATACGCACGGGGCCACCGGCGCACCAACATGCCTTCTCTCGGCGTCCGCCTGCGCCGGACGAGTTCCTGGGGGATGCGGTGAGCCGGCTCACGCTCACCGCCCTGGAGATGAACCTGCTGGTCGGGGGCACGCGGGTGATGAACACGAACCATCGTCGCGCCGGCGCCTCAGTTCTCGCGGGAGAAGCGCGTCCGGAGGCGCGCCAGGATGAACCGATCGTCCTCGTCGAACCCGAGCGCCAGCAGGACCGCCACGAAGACCAGGGAAAGGGCCCCGCCGGCGATCAGCACCACCAGCACCGGCGGCAGGTCCGCCAGAAGGGCCCCGAAGCCCAATCCGGTCAGTAGAGCAGTGCCCCCCGCAGCGAACGGCTTCAGGGTGGCGGCCCGGAAGGGCTGCAATCGGGTGTGGCGGTACACCTGGGTCAGTCGCATCAGACTCACCAGCGTGAGAGACGATAGCGTCGCGGTGGCGGCCCCCATCAGCCCGAACCGCGGGATCAGGGTGGCGTTCAGGACCACGTTCACGATGGCCGCCCCGATGTTGTCCGCGAAGTTCAGCCACGGATGACCGGACATGAGGAGCAACTGCCCGATGGGACCTGCGGCCCCCAGGATCAGCTGCGCCAGGGCGAGAAGAAGCAACGCACCGGAAGCCGGGACGTACTCGGCACCGTAGACCCCCAGCACCGCTCCGGGGAGCGAAAGGAAGACGAGCAGCACCGGGAACCCGAGGCTAAGCGCCCACTTGGTCGCGGACTGCAGGATGCTGCGAAGCTCGTCCTGCTGGCCCTTCTCGAATCGTCCCGCGATCATCGGTCCGAACATGAGCGAGAACGCTTCGCTGACGACGCTTCCGAGGGCGGCGGTGCGCACGGCAATCCCGTAGAGACCCACGTCCTCGGCCGTTCCCAGCGCGCCGACCATCAGGGTGTCCGTCCACAGGATCACCATCATGAGGAAGCGCGAGAACGTCTGGGGAAGGGAGAAGAAGATGATCTGCCGCCATTCCGCGGGAAGCCATCCTCCACGGCCGGCCTGCGGGAAGAGACGGACCTTGTAGTACCAGGCCTGAAGAGACCCCAGGACGACCGAGATGGCGAAGGCGATGACCGCACCCCACAAACGGAGTCCAGCCAGGAACAGACCCACCGTGACCACGAGTCTCGAGATCGGCTCGGTCAGTTGACGAACGTAGATTCCGTACTGCATCCGGCCGAGGGCCCGCGTGCAGGCCACCAGGACCGTCCCCGCCACCCAGAAAGGAAGCGCCGGGGCGATCGCCACGAAGATCCTGGCAAGCTCGGGCTTGTCGAACGTCCGTGCCGCCAGGGGATGGGAGAAGAGCGCCAGGCCGGCGGCCGCCAGGAAGCCCAGGGCCATGGAGACCCAGAGGCCGAACTGCACGGTGGCATCCCCGCTGTGACGGTCCTTCCGGGCCCGGTAGATGGGGATGAACCGGACCATGCCGGCATTGAGACCGAATACCGCCACGGTCCCGATGAACTGGAATACGGTCAGGGAGAGGAAGTAGAGCCCCACGTCTCCAGGGGTGAGCATCCGGGCGAGGAGGAACGTGTAGGCAAAGGCCAGGACCTTCCCGGTCATCGTCCCCGTCAGGTTGATCGCTGCGCCCTTGACGAGGGAGGGAAGGTGCGCCATCCCGCTCTTCGCGGTATCCGGCTGCTCGGGGTTGTTCCGGCTCATCTTCCCTCCATGGGGTCCGCAGGATGATACACACCGCCGCGGCGTCTGGCCATGGCCGCGGTCCGCCGGCACTCCCGCCCTGTCGCAGGACGCCGCGCAGTCCAGACATCCCCGACCGCCTGAACGGCCGCGATTGACTGCCGCGCGGTCCCGGCGGTGGTCCGGGGAGACGAAGGCCCCGGTCTCCGTACCGCGCCGTTCCTCCGAGGCGTGGAGCCTGTACGCAACCCACAGGAAGAGCGCGGCTCTCGAGGAGATGGCCGAGGCGGCAAGGACGGAAGCGCGAACGGACAAGTCTCCGATGGCGCCGGGCGAGCTGCTGCCGGCCCAAGAGCTCTACGGCGACCTGCTTCCCCTGGAAGATGGGCCCGACAAGGTGGAGGTCCGGCACCGGGCAGCCCTGGCTCGCTCCGCCAACCGGCTTCGCGTCCTCTACGGAGCCGGGATGGCAGCCGACACCGCCGGCCTGAAGGAAGAGGCCAACCAGCGCGACATCCAGCTGCTCGAGATCGTCCAGGGGGCTACCGCGAACCGCCCCGCGCTCACACGCGCGGCCGAGTTCGCCGGCCGGCAATAGGCTCCGCGACCGCACCGAGCCCCCGCCTCGGTAGGTTCCCCATCGGTAGACCTACCGCGACATTTGCTGGACCCACAGGCGGATTCGATCAGCAGCCGTCGTTTGGTCTAGTGGCATGAGCCCTGCCCCGGCGAGGCGAAGCGGGTCTTCGCGGCGCTCTCGGTCCCGTAGCCGCTCGGCGCACCGTCATCGTAGGCCATCAGGTAGAAGAACGCCTCGCCGAGTTCGGGGACGTCGGGATCCTCGAAGTCCGACGTCCCGGACATCGTGGTCGCACCGACAATGCAGCTCAGCTGGCCCAGATGATAGGCATCGCCCTTGTCCCGGAGCTGAGAGACCTCCCCACGGACGACGTCATAGTAAAGAGCGTTGACGATCGGCTCCCAGGTCAACCACGTTCCGGCAGCGCCGTCCTGCACGAAGAGCAATGCGGGCTCCACCACGCCACCCTGGTCGTGCGGAACCGATACCTCGGCGCTGGCCGTGGTCGTCAGGCCGGAGCCGTTCGTGGTTGTCGCCGCGTACGTCACCGTGTAGACACGACCGTTCCCCCCTGCCTGGCGCTCGGCGCGCAGGTCGAACTCGAGATCGTTGGCACCGACCGTGGCTTGCCGGATGTCGCCGGTGGTATTGCCATCACCGCCACCTTCGGCGTCGTCCGGCTCGCTGCTGGTGATCGACACCAGTTGCACCTCCACCGGGCCGGAGGGGGCCACCGCGATCACCTCGGCCGTCACCGGGACCAGCCTGTGGTTCGGCGGCCACAGCAGGGTCGGGGTGAGGTCCACGGTGAGCGAGGGGGGCGTGCACGCATCGCCGACGCCGTCTCCGTCGACGTCCGCCTGGTCGGGGTTCACGAAGGACGGGCAGTTGTCGCAGGCATCCCCCAGCTGATCGGCGTCCATGTCGCTCTGATCCGGGTTCGAGAGGCCGATGCAGTTGTCCGCATCGTCGCACACCCCGTCGCCATCGCTGGCGTCGTCGGTGGGATCCAGCGGACACGGATCGCAGGGATCGCCCGCACCATCGGAGTCCTTGTCGCTCTGGTCCGGGTTCGGGAGGCCGATGCAGTTGTCCGCATCGTCGCACACGCCGTCGCCGTCGCTGGCGTCGTCGGTGGGATCCAGCGGACACGGATCGCAGGGATCGCCCGCACCGTCGGCATCCATGTCGCTCTGATCCGGGTTCGGGATCAGGATGCAGTTGTCGACCTCATCTTCGACTCCGTCGCCGTCGGAGTCGACCCCCTCCGGCAAGACGGTGACGTCGACGGAGGATACACTGCTCAGCTCTCCGTCGGATGCCGTCAGATCGAAGAGCAGCTGCAACGGCACGTCGGTCGAGGGTGCCACGAAGCTGGGTGCCGGGGACTGGAGATCGTCCAGAAGTCCGACGGGACCGCTAGTCTCCGCCCACGCGTAGGCCACCGTGTCACCGTCGGGATCGACCGTGCCCGTGGCATCCAGCGTCAC
>JASFRI010000128.1:0-10504 GCA_050115015.1 Acidobacteriota bacterium | reverse complement strand
GGTCGACGTGCAGGATCGCCGAGACCATATCGTTGAACAGCCGCATGTACTGGCGGTACTCCTCGGGCCGTCCGGCATAGTACTCGGCATACTCCTTGGTGTTGCCGCCGGTGCAGAAGGCCCGGTTCCCGGAGCCGGTGAACACCACCGCCACGCAGGCGCGATCGTTCGAGGCCCTCCGCATCCCCAGGATCACTCCCTTTACCATCGCGGTGGTGTAGGAGTTGTGCTGGGCCGGGTTGTCGAGGGTGATCCAGACGGTGTGCAGCCCGTCGATGGTGCTTCCCTCGGGGTCCGCGAGGGGGCGCTCCTCGTACCGCACGCCCTCGAAGTCATAGCTCGAGACGAGATCGTGGTCCTTGAACTCCATGTTCAGCTCCCCGGAATCAGAATCACGCGGCGGTCGACGCGCCGCTCGTGAACATCGGCGAAGGTCTCGTTGATGGAGGTGAGGGGACGCTTCTCGACGAAGGGGTCGAGGGCGACCTTCCCCTGCAGGACGAGGTCGACGATGGCAGGGTAATGCTCGGGAGGGCAGCCCCAGTTACCACGGGCGGTGGCATCGAAGGCCATCAGGTTCGACAGCCGCAGTGGAAGCTTCTCCGGCGTGAATCCCACCACGCCGAGATAGCCCCCGTGTCCCAGCAGGCCGAAGGCGGTGGCCTGCCCCTGGACCGTCCCCGAGGTCTCGAACACCTTCTGTCGCCAGCCGGGGACGCCGTGCTCCTTCGCCAGGCCCCGGACCCGGGAGCGCAGCTCCTTGAAGTCCAGCTCGGCAGCGTTCAGGGCAGCGGTGGCTCCGTGCCGCGCGATCCGCTCGAGGCGGCCGGTGTCGACGTCGATGGCGGCCACCACGGCCTTCCGTGCCGCGGCCAGCTGCACGCCGAAGCCCCCCACCCCGCCGATGCCGACGAAGATCGCCAGGTCCCCCTCGTCGAGTCCGCTGCGCAGGATCGCCTCGTAGGGGGTGGAGACGGCGTCCGCCACCACCGACAGCGTGGCGAGGTCGACCTTCGCCGGGTTCCCTCCCGCGTCCCCCAGGTCCGGCACCGCGCACAGCCCACGTGTGGGAACCACGACGTGGGAGGCGAAGCCGCCGTGCGCGTCGTTGCCGGGAAAGACCTGCTCCGGGCAGATGCTGCCGTGACCCTCGCGGCAGGCGGCGCAGGTCCCGCAGGGGATCACCGCCGGCACCACCACTTCCTTCCCGAGCCACGAGGAGGATTGCTCTCCGGCCTCGATGACCCGGCCGGCGATCTCGTGCCCGAGCGCCAGCGGAAAGGGATGCCGGGTGGGGACGCCGTCGTAGTAGAAGCCGAGGTCGGTGTGGCAGAGCCCGCAGCCCGCGACCTCGACGAGCACCTCGTGGGGGCCGGGGGAGGCCTCGTGGTCCCGGAGGACCATCGGCCTGCCCGGCTCCTCGACCATCCACGCCTGGATCTTCATGTCTTCCCCCGGTTCTCGACCGAAAACAGGAAATAAGATACCTAATTCCTATATACGAGCCCGACGCGGGTGTCAAGCCGGTCAAGACCGCCTCGGCGTGGGCGATCCTCCCACTCCCGTCTCCGATCTCTAGCCCTTGGCGCCCGCCGGGCGGACCGAGCGCACGGCCTCCAGGATCTCGTCCTCCCGCAGGAGGCGCTGGGAACCCTTGGCCGCCGCGAGCACCGCCTCGATCACCTGGGGGTCATGGGGCAGCCCCCGGCTCTCCAGGTAAAACAGGACGTTCGACCCGCCGGACATGTGGCCGATCTCGATCTGCTGGGTCAGGCCCACCCAGCTCGCCGGCACCCCGGAGTAGACCCGGTCCGCGAGCCAGGCGTCCCCCTTCCGCTTGGCCTTGACCACGGCGGCGGCGTGCACCCCGGTGGCGGTGCGGAACGCGTCGGTCCCGATGATCGGGGCGTTCGCCGGGATCGGGACGCCGGTGGCCTTGGACACCTTCGAGACGTACTCGGGGAGGCTGGTGAGGTCGTCGTCCCGGAGGCCGAGGAGCTTCAGGTTGACCAGGATCTGCTCCATGGGCGTGTTGCCGACCCGCTCCCCGACCCCCAGGGCCGTGCCGTGCACCCGGGTCGCCCCGGCCTGGACCGCGGCCAGGGTATTGGCCACGTCGAGACCCCGGTCCCGGTGTCCGTGCCAGTCGATCCCGACGCGATCCTCCACGCCCAGCTCCACGAGCAGGTCCTTCACCCACGTCACGAGGTTCATCACGCCCTGAGGCACCGCGGCGCCGACCGTGTCGCAGAGGCAAAGGCGCTTCGCCCCCGCCTCCACCGCCGCGGTCAGGAGGATCCGAAGGTGCTCCGGCGAGGAACGGACCGTGTCCTCGGTCACGTACATGACGTCGAGCCCCTCGCCCACAGCGAAGGAGATGGCCTCCCTCGTGTGCATCAGGATGTGATCGAGATCCCACTCCTCGGCGTACTGGCGGATGGGGCTGCTGCCGATGAAGACGCAGGCCTCGATGGGGACACCGGTCTTCTGGGTCACCGCCGCCATGGGCTGGATGTCCACCATCAGCGTCCGGCCTGCGCAGTTCGGCTGGACGCGGAGCTTCTGATCCGCGATCTCACGGCAGAGGCGCTCCACCGCCTCGCGCTGCCGCGGGCCCGCCCCCGGCAGCCCCACGTCCGCCGTCTCGATCCCCAGTGCGTTCATCAGGTGGAGGATCTCCAGCTTGGCCTCCACCGGAGGATCGATGACCGAGGGGCTCTGCAGCCCGTCCCGGAGGGTCTCGTCGTCGAGCATCACGTGCCCGGCACCCTCGAAGCGATGGGGTCCCGACTCGGCCCAGTCGTGGACCAGCCCGTCTCTCCTGGTGTCGCTCATCCTGCCCTCCCGTCCCTGCGCTCAGTCCACCCCGGCTCCGCGCGTCTGCTCGAGCCGCTCCAGGACCTCGGCGGCTCCGGCCTCATCCCCCATCTCCCGGAGGTTCCGGGCCAGGTGATACAGGCTGCTGACCTCGCCCACGGATTCCTCCAGGCCGCGGCGGAAGCTGCGCGCCGCCCCCTCGCGGTCACCGCGCCGTTCGTGGATGACGCCGAGGTGGTAGTGCGCCATCAGGTACTCCGGCGTCAGCGCCTGGCACTTCCGGAAGTGCTCCTCGGCCTGATCCAGATTCCCGGAATGGAACAGGGACAGCGCCAGCCGGTAGTGAGCGGCGTTGTAATGCGGATCCAGCTCCAGGCAACGACGGAAGGACTCCGCCGCTTTCTCCATGTTGCCGCGGTGGTAGTACGCCACGCCGAGGTCATAGGCGCAGAGCACGAACTTCGGCGCCGCCTGCAGCGCCCTCTGGTAGCGCTCGATGGCCAGGTCCAGCGTGCCCTGGTGGAAGTACATCGTGCCCAGCAGGTGGTTCGCGATGGCGTGATCCGGCTCCGCCTCCGTCAGCCGTTCCACCTCGCGCCGCGCGGCACGATGATCGCCTTTGCGTTCCTCGACGAGGGCGAGCAGCACGCGCTGATCCACGAAGGCATCCTGCAGGAACATCCCGCACTCGGCGCAGAACTTGTCGACATCCGAACCCTGGTGACCGCACCTCTTGCAACGCATCACGATTCTCCTTCCCCGGCCGTCCGGGCCCGGGTGAGACCGGGAGCCCAGGGTCGCGAAGACGGCTCCCGGCGGGGCGACGGTCGGCTAGCGGATTCAACAGGCAAAGTGGCTCCCCGTGATTCTGCGCCGTTGCGGCGGAGGATTCAAGTCCCGGGCACACGTCCCTCGCTGCCCGGGGCCCGGATTCCCGCCGGGGGCGATTCCCCCCGGGGCTCCGTGGCCGCGTGCGCCCCTCGGGAGTATGATCGGTCCTGACGAGCTGTCTGGAAGACCTGCGCCCGCCCGCCGCGGCGGGCTTCATCGAAGAGCGGAGCCGATGAGCTACCAGGACAAGATCGCGATCCTCGCCGGCGGCGGCCCGGCGCCCGGGATCAACAGCGTGATCTCCGCCGCCACCATCCAGGCGCGCCAGGATGGCCTGGAAGTGCTCGGAATCCAGGACGGGTTCTCCTGGATCATGGAGGGAAACATCGACCACGTCGTGCCGCTGGACATCGAGGGCGTCAGCCGGATCCACTTCCGGGGCGGCTCCATCATCGGCATCTCCCGTGCGAACCCGACGCTGGATGACGAGAACCTCGAGTGCACCGTGGCCTCGCTCCTCCGCCTGGACGTCACCAAGCTCATCACCATCGGAGGCGACGACACGGCCTATTCGGCCATGAAGCTGGAGGAGAAATCCGCCGGCCGCATCCATGTGGTCCACGTCCCGAAGACCATCGACAACGACCTCGCGCTGCCACCGGACATCAACACCTTCGGCTATCAGACGGCACGCCATCTCGGGGTCGAGATCGTCAAGAACATCATGGTGGATGCGGTCACCACGTCCCGCTGGTACTTCATCATCTCCATGGGCCGGAAGACCGGGCACCTGGCCCTGGCGATCGGCAAGGCCGCGGGCTCCACGCTCACGCTGATCCCGGAGGAATTCGGGGAGCGGACCCGGGCGGGCCATCTCGTCGACACCCTCGTGGGGGCCATCATCAAGCGGCGCAGCCAGGGGCGGAAGGACGGCGTCGCGGTCATCGCGGAGGGGGTCGCCCTCAACATCGACCCGCGGGATCTCCGGGAAGTCCGGGACGTGGAGCGGGATGACCACGGGAACGTGCGCATCGCCGAGGTGCGGGTTGGGGAGTTTCTCAAGCGGATGGTCCAGGAGAGGCTGCGGACCCTGGGGCTGAAGTCCACGGTCGTCGCGAAGAACATCGGCTACGAGCTGCGCTGCGCCGACCCGATCCCCCACGACATGGAGTACACCCGCGACCTGGGCTTCTGCGCGGCCCAGTACCTGATGGAGGACGGCAACGCGGCGATCATCTCCATGCAGGGGGGGCACTTCGTCCCGATCCCCTTCGACGAGATGCTGGACCGGGAGACCGGTCGCGCGCGCATCCGGTCCGTGAACATAGACTCCGACCGCTACGCCATCGCCCGGCGCTACATGATCCGTCTCCGCCGCGAGGACTTCGCCGACCCCCACGAGGTCGCCCGCTACGCCGTCACCGCGAACCTCACGGAGGAAGAATTCCGCGAGCAGTTCGAGTACGTCACCGCGAACGAGCCCCCGCCGATCCGGCTCCGTGCCGCCGAGACCGGCACGGAAGGACGGTAGGAGGGCGTGAGCGGTCCCGGGGTCTACGACAGCGTCGAGGATCTCGTCGGCGGCACGCCGATGGTCCGTCTCCACCGGTCGGTGGGGGCGTTCCCCGGCCAGGTGCTGGCCAAGCTGGAGTACCTGAACCCGATGGGGAGCGTGAAGGACCGGATCGCCCGGCACATGATCCGGACCGCTCTGGAGGAGGGGGTGCTGCAGGCGGGGGACGTCATCGTCGAGAGCTCCTCCGGCAACACGGCGATGGGCATGGCGATGATGGCGGTGCTGCACGGCCTCGACTGCCGCATGGTGGTCCGCCGGCAGACCAGCCCCGAGAAGCTGGATTCACTCCGGGCAATGGGGGTGGACCTCGTGCTGGTGGACGGCGACCTGCCGCCCGAGGATCCGGAGAGCTACAACCGCAAGGCGGTTCAGGTCATCCGAGAGACCGGGGGCGCCTACTACCCGGACCAGCACAACAACCGGGCCAACAACGAGGCCCACTACCGGACCACGGGCCCGGAGATCTGGGAGCAGATGGAGGGCCGGATCGACTTCCTCGTGGCGGGGATGGGGACCGGGGGCACCATCTGCGGGGTCGCCCGCTACCTGAAGGAGCGGGATCCCCGCGTCCGCGTGGTCGCGGTCGATCCGGTGGGGTCGGTGTTCCACGACTACTTCCGGACCGGGAAGCCGGGGGAGCGGGGGCGCTACCGCCTGGAGGGGCTCGGGGACGAGGAGATCATCGGCTGTCCGGAGTGGGAGCTGATCGACGACATGATCACCGTCTCCGACGGTGAGGCCTTCCTGGCGGCGCGGGATCTGGCCCGCACCGAGGCGATCCTCGCCGGCGGCTCGAGCGGCGCGGCGCTCCACGGCGTCCGCAGGCTGATCGAGCGGCTGGAGCGGCCGGCCCGCATCGCCACCCTTTTCCCCGACTCGGGGGCCCGCTACCTCAGCACCATCTACAACGACGAGTGGATGCGCCGGCTCGGCTACCTGGAGTGACGCCGGCCGGACCGGCCGCGGAACCGCGCTCCGCGCCGGGGTGTCCCGCTCCGCCGTCCGCTCCCGTCCCGGAAGCGCCTCCGGGCTCCTCCGGCCCCCGTCCCTCGCCTTGACAGGCAGCAGGGGCGCCGGTGTAGGCTCCGGCCCTCGGAGGAGACCATGAGCGAGCACAGGCCCTACATCCCCGACGACACCCCGCTGCGTGACTGGTCCTGGCGCGGCCTGGTGCTGGGGATCCTCTTCGGCGCCGTTCTCGGCTCCGCCAACGCCTACCTCGGTCTGAAGGTCGGTCTCACCATCAGCACGTCCATCCCCCTGGCGGTGATCATGGTCGCCGCCTTCGCGGCGCTGCGGCCGGTTCTGGGGAAGGCGTCGATCCTGGACGTGAACATCGGGCAGACCGCCGGCTCGGCCTCCTCCTCGCTGGCCTCGGGCGTGATCTTCACCATCCCGGCCCTGTTCCTCTGGGGCCTGGCCCCGACCCTGGGGAGCGGCTTCGTCCAGGTGGCGCTGCTGGCCCTGTGCGGCGGCGTGCTCGGCATCCTGTTCATGATCCCGCTGCGCCCGTTCCTCATCGTCCAGGAGCACCGGACGCTGCCGTACCCCGAGGGGACGGCCTCGGCCGCGGTGCTGATCGCGGCGGACGAGGGTGGCGCCCGGGCGCGGCCCGTCTTCCTCGGTCTCGGGCTGGGCGCCATCTACAAGGCGGTCCTCGACCTGGGCAAGCTGTGGCCGTCGGACGTCGCGATCCCGCTGCCGGTCCTGCGCAAGGGCGTGCTCGGCATCGAGCCGACGCCGGCGCTGCTCGGCGTGGGATACGTGCTCGGCTACCGCGTGTCGGCCATCATGGTGGCTGGCGGCCTGCTTTCCTGGCTGGGCATCATCCCGCTGATGGCGCTGTTCGGCGAGAAGCTCGGGCAGCCGCTGTTCCCGGAGCTGTTCCCGGCGGGAAGCCCACCGAAGCTCATCGTCGACATGTCCGCCGGGGAGATCTGGAGCCGCTACGTGCGCTACGTCGGTGCCGGCGCTGTGGCCACCGCGGGGATCATCGCGGTGATCAAGGCGATGCCGGTGATGGTCGCGTCCATCCGGGAGGGGATCCGGGGCCTGGCAGCCCGGAGCGACCTGCCCGAGGCGCGCCCCCGGCGCACGAGCCGCGACCTCCCGATCGGGACGGTGTTGATCGGCGCTGCTGCGGTGGTGCTGCTGCTGGCGCTTGTGCCGCACGTCCTCGGCGGCGACTCGCCGCTGCTGTTCCGGGTGCCCGCCGCGATCTGCGTGGCGGTATTCGCGTTCCTGTTCGTCACCGTGTCGTCGCGGATCGTCGGTCTGGTCGGCGTCACGTCGAATCCCACCTCCGGCATGGCGATCGTCACCCTGCTGGGCACGAGCGTGCTGTTCTATTCGCTTGACTGGACCGATGCCTTCGGCAAGATCACCGTCCTCACCATCGGCACGGTGGTGTGCGTCGCCGCCTCCATCGCCGGCGACATCTCCCAGGACCTGAAGACCGGCTACCTCATCGGCGCGACCCCGGCGCGTCAGCAGACGGCGGAGCTCCTCGGCGCCACCGTGAACGCCTGGGCCATCGCAGGGGTGGTGCTCCTGCTGGGCGCCCAGTACGGCTTCGGCGGGGTGGACTTCCCGGCGCCGCAGGCGACGCTCATGAAGACCGTCATCGACGGGGTGCTGGAGGCGAACCTGCCCTGGGGCCTCGTGCTCACCGGCGCGTCCTTCGCCATCGTGGCGGAGCTGCTGGGCATCCCGGCGCTGGCCTTCGCGGTCGGCATCTACCTGCCGCTGTCGACGATGACCCCGGTGTTCGTCGGTGGCCTCCTGCGAGCGCTGGTCGAGCGGCGCCCCAAGGGGGAGGAGGCGGGCGAGTCCGGCACCGAGCAGGGGGTCCTGTTCGGCTCCGGCCTCATCGCCGGTGAAGGGGTGATGGGAATCGGCGTGGCGGTGGCGGCGCTGATCCTCGGCCACCGTCCAGAGGGGCTCCCCTTCCGCTTCGAGGGCGTCCCCGGTGCGGTGGTGTCGCTGGTGGTGTTCGCCCTGCTGGGCTGGTTCTTCCTGCGCGTCGCCCGGGGCCGCCGGACCTCTGACTAGGGGCGGTTGCCGCGGGCGCCGAGGGCGGCATCGAAGTAGGGATAGCCCGTGATGCGGCCCCGGCGGATCTTGACCTGGAGGGTCTCTCCGGTGCGCAAGTTGTCGGCCGGCCGGACCGTGTAGCGATGCCCCTCGTACTCGACGGTGGCCTCGGTGTGCGTGTGCGCCCCGCTCCGCGTCGTGTGTGGGTAGGTCCCGGTCTCCACGACGACGGCCTCGAGGGTCTCCGTCTCACCGGAGCGATCGATGTAGTAGAAGGCCAGCGCCAGCACGGCACCCGCGAGGATCCAGACTCCCACGTTGCGCCCGCGGCGCCGGCGTCCGGCCCGGGACGGATGACGCGCTTTTCGCGCCGCTGTCCCCTGCGAGTGACGTGCCTTGCGGCCCATGAACGCCTGGATCAGGGTGGGCAGTCGCCGGACGCGGGGACCCGGGTCCCGACCAGCCCGGCGCCGGCGCCGTCGACGTAGCTACCGCCCGGTTGCTCCCGGGCCACCTGGAAGAGCACGTTGCCTGGCTCCGGGATGGACGGGGTCCCCAGCGATGCCTCCAGCGTGCCACACTCGATCCGCTGCACCGGCCCCAGGTCGGCGCCGGAAACCGCCTCCATCCGCCCCTCGATGAGGTCCACGCCGGTGGTCGATGGCGGACGGGGCGGGCAGACGCCCGCCACCGCGGGAACCAGGCTCAGCTCCGGTCCCGTCGGGCCGAACTCCACGAGGGTGCAGATCGTCTCCACCGCCAGCACCGCCACGAAGCCGTCCTCCCAGGAATCCGGACTGTTGTGGCTCGCCGACAGCACGCCCGGCGTGACCGGGAAGTTCGTCGACCACGTCTCACCGACGAGGATCTGCCGGTGGCCCGGGTCGACGGCGAGGCCGAACCCCGAATCGTCCCGCCATCCTCCCAGGTAGCTCGCGTAGTCGAGGGCACTGCCGTCCTCCGAGAGGATGCCGAGGAACGCCTCGCAGGGCCCGCTGGCGGCGGCCTGTGCCGCCCCCGGCGTCACGGGAAGGTCGTCCGAGCAGGTCCATCCCGTGAAGCTGATCCCGCGGCTCCCGTCCCGCACCAGGTCGAACGCCCGGTCCGTGCCGGTCCCCCCGAAGTATGTGCTCCAGGCCAGGGTGTCGAGAGCAGGCTCCAGGCGGGTCACGAACACGTCCCCCCCGCCGAGGGGGCCGGGCGCGGCAGCGCCGCCGGTGGTCGGGAAGTCGAGGGAGCTCGTGGTGCCCGTCACGAGAATCTCGGCCCCCGGGGCCAGCTCGACGGCGTAGGGGTCGTCGGTCCCGCTGCCGCCCAGATAGGTGCTGGAGATCACCGAACCGCCGTCGGCGGCGAGATGCGTCACGAAGCCGTCCTGGGAGCCGGCGGCCCTCGCCGTCTGCAGCGCACCGGCGCTCACCGGGAAGTCGTCCGACGTGGTGCGCCCCACGACCACGGCGGTTCCGGCGTCCGCGGCGACGATCCCCTCGGCGGCGTCGATGGCCGCCCCTCCGAGGTAGGTGCCGTACTCCAGGGCGCTCCCGTCCGCGGCGAACCGGGCGACGAAGGCGTCCATGGTGCCGCCGAGCGCCGTGTCCACCGCCCCCGCGGAGGTGGGGAGGTCGGAGGACTGCGTGCTGCCCGCAAGCACCGGCTTCCCCGTGGATTCCAGCGACAGCCCCGCCACGTCCCACTCGCGGCCGGTCCCCCCGTAGAGGGTGCTCCAGATCAGCGCGCTGCCGTCCGAGGCGAGCTTGAGCACGAACGCATCGTAGGCGCCGTTCGGGGTCTCATCATAGGCGCCCGCGGTCGTCGGGAAGCCCGCGCCGTCGGTCACTCCGGCGATCACCGGGTCGTCGTTCGAGTCGAGGGCGATGGCCCATCCACGATCGTCGCCGGAGCCCCCGATGAAGGTGCTCCACAGCGCCTGCGTGCCGTCCTCCTCGAGGAGCATCACGAACACATCGAACGAGGCGTCGTAATCGGGGTCGAGCACGCCCACCGTCGTGGGGAAGTCTGCGGAACGGGTGGCGCCGGTCACCACCGGGCGCCGCTGCCCGTCGACCGCCACCGCATAGACGGCGTCGTCCCGCTCGCCGCCGACGAAGGTGCTCCAGCTCAGGCTTGCCGCCACCAGCTCCGTGGACTCTGCGTTCTCCGGCGGAGGCGGGGTCTCCGGGCGCCAGCGCAGCCGTCCGGACGTGCTCGCCGTGGGCGGGACGTCCTCGAGGGTTCCCAGCGGAGTGA
>JASFRI010000127.1:0-10550 GCA_050115015.1 Acidobacteriota bacterium | reverse complement strand
ATAGCACCTCCCCGCGAACCCCGGCAAGGAAGCCGGCGCCCGCGCGCCGGGGTAGAATGACCCCGCGGGGGAGCCGATGACGATGGACAGGCCGAGGGAGCTGGACGCCGGCGTGGCGGACGGACTGATGCGCCGTCTCAACGCCGATGCGGTGCGCATCGCGGGCCACTTCGGTCTGATCTACCGCTCGATCGTCCCGGAGCACCGGACGGCGTCCCACTACGGCATCTGCTACGAGGACGGACTGATCAAGATCCGTCTGGAACACGCCCGCCGGGGCACGGCGCTGAAGTACTCCAGCCTGGTGCACACCCTCTGCCACGAGCTGTCCCACCTGCGTCATTTCAACCACGGACCGCGCTTCCGGCGCTTCCTGGAAGAGGTCCTGGCGTGGTCCCGGCGGCAGGGGATCTACCGGCCCGGGGCCCGGTCGCCGGCGCCGGTCACCGCCTGCGGCGTCACCCCGGAGGAACGGGAGAGCTTCCTCGCGGAGATGCGCCGCGCCGCGGCCCACCCAACCGTCCGGTCGCGACCCTCGCAGCGACGGCTGTTCGGGGACTGAGCCGGGGCGGAATCGCGGGTTTGGAATCGGCCCGTATCTACGCTATCCTCGGCCCGACAGATGACATCCTCCACAAGACGGGGTACGGCATGAAGATCCTGGTTTGCCTGAAGCAGGTTCCGGACAAGGACTCGACCTTCCGCATCCGCGGCGACGGGACCTGGGTGGAGACCGAGAACCTCTCGTTCCAGATCAACGACTACGACCGCTATGCGCTCGAGGAGGCGCTGCGGCTCAAGGACGCCGGTGGTGGCGAGGTGGTCGCGATCTCCCTGGGGCCGGACCGGGTCAGCCAGGCGATCAAGACCGCCCTGGCGATGGGGGCCGACCGGGCGATCCACGTCCGCGACGACCGCGACCACGGCGATCCGCTGACGGTCGCCCGCCTCCTGCAGGCGGCGGTGCGGGAGGAGTCGTTCGACCTGGTGTTCACGGGCCTGCAGACCGAGGACGACAACTTCGGACAGGTCGGGCCGCTCCTCGCCCGTCTCCTCGAGCTTCCCTGCGCCACCGGCATCGTCCGCCTGACCGCCTCGGACGACGGCGGCTCGGTCCGCGTCGAGCGCGAGCTGGAGAACAACCGCGTGCAGGTTGTCGACCTCCAGCTCCCCGCGGTGATCTCGGTGCAGACCGGGATGAACGAGCCGCGATACGCGTCCCTGAAGGGGATCATGGCGGCGAAGCGCAAGGAGGTCCGGGTGGTCCAGGCCGCCGAGCTGGGCGTCGAGGGCGGCGATCGGATGAAGGTCCGGAAGCTGGAGCTGCCCCCCAAGGGGGAGGGGGGGGAGATCCTCAGCGGGAGCACCGACGAGATCGCGGCAGAGCTGGTGAAGCGCATCCGCGAGAAGACCGGCGTGATCTGAGCGCCACGGAGGCGGCTGATGGGAGATCGGATTCTCGTACTGGCGGAGCACGAGGGGGGCGAGCTGCGTCCCGGAACCCTCGAGCTGCTGGGGATGGCGCACCGCCTCGCGGCGGCGACGGGGAAGGAGGTGGGCGCCCTGCTGCTCGGATCGGGGATCGAGGCGACGGCGCAGGCCCTGGCGGCCGCCGGGGGGGGTGAGGTCCTGCTGGCGGACGCTCCGTTCCTGGAGAGCTACACCCAGGATGGGTGGGGCACGGCCCTGGAGCGCATCCTGGGGGAGGAAAAGCCCTGGATGGTCCTGGCGGCGCACGGCCCCCTGGGCTGGGACGTGCTGCCCCGGCTGGGGGCGGCGCTGGGGGTGCCCGTGGCCACGGAGGTCACGGAGATCGCGGTCGACGACGGCGCGCCGGTCTTCGTCCGCAAGGCGTTCACCGGCAAGTTCCAGGTGCAGCTGACGGTGGACGGACCGCCCCCCTTTCTCGCCACGGTGCAGAAGGGATCGCAGGCGCCGGCGGAGGAAGCCCCGGCGGGCACGGCGCGGAAGGTGGCCGCGGGGGACGCCCCGGAGCTCCGCACCCGCTTCGTGGAGGTCCGGACGGGCGAGTCCGGCGGCGTGGACCTGACCCAGGCGGACGTGATCGTCTCGGGCGGACGGGGCCTCGGGGACGCCGAGAAGTTCCAGGTCGTCAAGGACCTGGCCGCCGCCCTGTCGGGGCAGGTGGGGGCATCCCGCCCGGTCACCGATGCGGGGTGGCTTCCGCCGGAGCATCAGGTCGGATCCAGCGGCGTCACGGTGGCCCCGAAGCTCTACATCGCGGCCGGGATCTCCGGCGCGATCCAGCACACGGCCGGGATGAAGGGGTCCGGCTACATCATCGCCATCAACCGCGACGCGGACGCCCCGATCTTCCAGGTCGCCGACGTGGGCGTCGTCGGGGACCTGTTCGAGGTCCTGCCGGCGCTGACCCGCGCCGTCCAGGAGGCCCGGGGATAGCCCCTGCCGTCAGCCCTCGATCAGCAGCTCGAGGGGATGCAGGTGCACGAGCTCCTCCGTGCGGCAGCGGCGGTAGAGCTCGATCACGCCGTCCACGTTCCCGCTCACGGCTCCCTGCCCGGCGAGCTCGTACTCGTGGGCCGGGGCGTAGGCCTCCACCCCCGCCCCCTCCGGGTTGGTGGTCTCGTCGAAGCTCGCGTCCTCGCTCAGGGTCGCCCCCTCCGGCGGGTTCTCGAACCAGCCGCGAATGCGGGCGGCGTACGGACGGGAGTAGATCCGGAAGGAGAAGCGGAAGCGGACCCCCTCCACGGGGCGTTCGTCGTGGATCGCGACCTTCAGGCCGCGCGCCTGGGCCTCGGCGGCCGCCAGCCGGATGACCGGCAGTTCGTTCCCCGGCACCAGGGTGTGGTAGGTCTGGTCCGACGGGTGAAACAATTCCCGCACCCGTTCCCGCAGGGGGGAGCAGTCGAATTTTTCCGACTCCATCTCGTACATGCGCCCGACCATCCCGCGGGCGACCAGGAAACCCTCGACGAACCCGTACGCCCGGCCCCGGGCTCCCTCGATCACCACCTCGTGATATCGCTCGGCCATGTCCCTGCCCTGTGTCTCAGTAGAAGACCCACGTCACGAGGACGAAGATCGGGAGGAGCACCGGGAGCGACCACCGGAGGATGTACCCGAAGAACGAGGGCATCGCCACCCCCGCCTCCTCGGCGATCGACTTGACCATGAAGTTCGGCGCGTTGCCGATGTAGGTGTTCGCTCCCATGAAGACGGCCCCCGAGGAGAGGGCCTTCAGGTAGATGGTATTCTCCGCACACAGGCGCGGGACGGCAACCGCCTCCGGAATGCCCGGGTAGAACCGGCCCAGCTGGGTGTTGAAGAACGTGAGATACGTGGGGGCGTTGTCCAGGAAGGAGGAGAGCCCGCCGACGGCCCAGAAGTAGTGCCAGGGCTCGCGCACCGCGCGCACCAGGAAGGCCAGATGCCCCTGCTCGCCGGCCTTGAGGATGGCCAGCGCCGGGACGATGGTCATGAAGATGCCGGCGAACAGAACGGCGACCTCCCGGATCGGCTCCCAGCTGAACCCGTTCTCGCGGCGCAGGCCCCGCGGCGTGAACACCAGGGAGAGGATCCCCATCAGGACGATGATGCCGTCTCGGGCCAGGTTCTGCAACGTGACGGGAACTCCCATCACGTCGATCGCGCCGAACTCCCAGATGCCCGATGCGAGGACGGCTCCCACGATCCCCGCGAGGAACGGCACGTTGACCAGGCCCACGACCCCGAGAGGCGTGGGGTCGCTGGGATCCGGGGCTCCCGACGGGCGGCCCTCCCTGCGATAGTAGAGCGTGTCGATGACGAAGAACACCCCGAGCAGCAGCGCCGAGACGAGGGCCATCTGGAAGATGAGGTGGAACGTCCAGAAGAACGGGACGCCGTGGAGGAAGCCGAGGAAGAGGGGCGGATCCCCCAGGGGCGTGAGGGAGCCGCCGACGTTCGCGACCAGGAAGATGAAGAAGACCACGGTGTGCATCCGGTGCTGGCGTCTGGCGTTCGCGCGCAGGATCGGGCGGATCAGGAGCATGGCGGCGCCGGTGGTTCCCACCCAGGAGGCCAGGGCCGTCCCGATCAGCAGCAGGAGGGTGTTGACCCGGGGGGTTCCCGCCAGGTTGCCGCGCACGACGATCCCCCCCGCGGTGGTGAACAGCCCCCACAGGAGAATGATGAAGGGGATGTAGTCCGCCAGGTAGATGTGCAGGATCTCGTGCGCCGCCGTCGAGCCGTACGCCAGCAGGAAGGGGGCCCCGAAGACGATGGCCCAGGCCGCGGACACCTTGGGGTAGTGGCGGTGCCAGAAGTGGGGTGCCAGCAGCGGGAACAGGGCAATGGACAGCAGGATCCCCACGAAGGGGAGGACGCTCCACAGGGGGAGCAGCTCCCCCACGGGAACCGCACCGGCGTGGCTCCCCTCCGAGGCGGCCGCCGGGAGCGACCCGGCGAGCAGCACGGGGAGGAGCCGGGCCCACCGCACCGTTCGCCTCACAGCCCCATGATGTTGTAGCCGCAGTCCACGTGCAGCACCTCGCCGGTGATGCCGCTGGCCATCGGGCTGGTCAGGAACAGGCCCGCCTGCCCGACCTCCTCCGGCTCCACGTTGCGACGCAGGGGTGCCTTCTCCCGGTAGTGCCCCAGGATGTCGGTGAATCCGGCGATCCCCCGGGCGGAGAGCGTCGACACCGGACCCGCGGAGATCGCGTTCACCCGGATGTTGCGCTCGCCGAGCTCGAAGGCCAGCTGGCGGACGGCGTGCTCGAGCGCGGCCTTGGCGGTTCCCATGACGTTGTAGCGCGGCACCACGCGGCGGGAGGCCAGGTAGGTCAGGGTCAGCATCGATCCGCCCTCCGGCGGGGCGTAGGGCACCATGGCCCGGGCGGTGCGCAGGAAGGAGAACGCGCTGACCTCCAGGGCCGTGCGAAACCCCTCCCGGTCGGTGTCCAGGAATCTCCCGTCGAGCGCCTCCCGCGGGGCGAAGGCGATGGAGTGCACCATGTGGTGGATGCGCCCCCCCAGGGCCGCGGCGGCCTCGCGGAACGCCCGGTCCACCGCCTCGTCGTCGTTCACGTCGCATTCCAGCAGGGGGGGGCCGCCGAGCTCTTCGAGCAGCGGCGCTACCTTGTCGCGCAACCGCTCGTTCTGGACCGTGAACGCCAGGGCGGCGCCGGCACGGTGCAGCTCCCGGGCGATGGACCACGCGAGGCTCCGCCGGTTCGCCATTCCCAGGACGAGGACGGTCTGGCCGCCTAGATCGAGCGTGAACATGAGCATCCCTCCCGACAGACCGTCACGTCGTGCCGTCACCCGGGCCCATTGCATTTCCAGCTGCCGTCGTGGTGTCCATCCGTTCGAGCCGGCAGCCGCTCCTCCTCGATGCACGGACCCCGACGGGGGCACCGGGCATCGCATCCGTCGCGGCGCCCCGTCCAGACGCTTCCTCGCACGGTCTCGGGCCGGCGGAGGATGTCGTGAGACCACTTCTGGGTTCAGCGGAGCGCCGTTGCCGATGGACCGGCAGCGTAGCCGTGGATCCGGGAGGGTGTCAAGGTGGCGCGCCCCCGGACACGGGGCTACAATGCCGTCTGGCCCATCGGAGGATACGCCCATGACGACGGATATCACCCGCATCCAGGAGGCGTTGCGGGAGCAGGGGATCGACGGCTGGCTGCTCTACGACTTCCACGGGATCAACCCGGTGGCGGGGAACGTCATCGGTCTGCCGCCGGGGAAGTTCCTGACGCGCCGCTGGTACTACCTCATCCCCGCCGAGGGGGAGCCCGCCGGCCTCTTCCACGCCATCGAGTCCTCCCACTTCGCCGACGCCCCGGGCACACGGCGCGTCTACCGCTCCTGGCAGGAGATCGAGAAGGGCCTCCAGGGCATGCTGGAGGGGCGCCGCCGGGTCGCCATGGAGTACTCGCCGGAGTGCGCGATCCCCTACATCTCGAGGGTGGATGCCGGCACCGTGGAGCTGGTGCGCCGCCTGGGGGCGGAGGTGGTCAGCTCCGCGGATCTGGTCTCGGCGTTCGAGACCCGCTGGAGCCCGGAGATGCTGGCCTCGCACCTGGAGGCCGCCGAGCTGCTCTACCGGTTCAAGGACGAGGGGTTCGCGGAGGTCGCACGACGGCTCCGCGCCGAGGGCCGTACCGACGAGTACACGATCCAGCAGTTCCTCTGGGAGCGGTTCCAGGGAGCCGGCCTGACCAGCGACTCGCCGCCCATCGTCAGCGTCAATGCCCACAGCGCGGATCCGCACTTCATCGCGACCCGCGAGGATCACGCGCCGATCCTGCCCGGTGACTTCCTCCTGTTCGACATGTGGGCCCGCCTCGATCGCCCGGGCACGGTCTACGCGGACATCACCTGGACCGCCTTCGCCGGGAAGCAGGCGCCGGACCGGCATCGGGAGATCTTCGACGTGGTCCGCGGGGCCCGGGACGCCGCCATCGCCTTCGTGCAGGAACGGCAGGCCGCGGGCCAGCTGCCGATGGGCTGGGAGGTGGACCGGGTCGCCCGCTCGCACATCGCCGAGCGGGGCTACGAGAGGGAGTTCCTCCACCGGACCGGGCACTCGATCAACTACGAGGTCCACGGCAACGGGGCCCATATCGACGACCTGGAGACCCGCGACGAGCGCCGCATCCTGACGCGCACCTGCTTCTCCATCGAGCCGGGGGTGTACCTTGCCGGCGACTTCGGGGTGCGCAGCGAGTGCGACGTCTACGTGGACGAGGAGGGGGCCCGGGCGACCGGCCCGCTGCAGAGCGAGATCGTCACGATGGAGGTTTGACGGGGATGTGGTGGGAGGGATCCGGTGCCCTCCGCCTCTGGTTCCGGGAGCACCGGCCCTCGGTCGCCTTCGTGGGGCTCTTCCTCGCCTGGGTGCTGCTGTTCGCGTTCCTCCTGCAGACGGAGTGGGTGGCGCGAGGGTTCGTCCACCCGTTCACCGAGGGCGTGGCCCGGGCCGCGGGCTTCCTGCTGGACGGGCTCGGCGAGCGCACCCGGGTCGAGGGGACGCGCCTGAGCTCGCCCCGCTTCGCGGTGAACATCTACCACGGCTGCAACGGGGTCCTGGCGACCTCGATCTTCGGGGCGGCGGTCCTGGCGTTCCCCGCGACCTGGAAGGAGCGGGGCCTCGGCCTGCTGCTGGGGATACCGCTCATCCAGGTCGTGAACATGGTCCGCATCCTCTCCCTCTACTACATCGGGATCCACTGGCCGCGCCTGTTCGCGGCGGCACACGGCTATGTCTGGCAGTCCATCGTCATCCTCCTGTCCATGGTCCTCTGGATCTTCTGGGCCGAGCGGATCGTCCACCACCCTGACCCGGCGGCTGGCTAGCTTCGCGACCCTGACGATCCTGGCCACGGCGGCCTGGGGCATCGTCGCCCTGTTCGCGGCGGGGGCGTACGACCGCGTGCTGGCCGGTCTCGCCGGGGGGCTCCTGCGTCTCGCGGAGCTGGGCCGCGACGGCGTCACGACGATCCAGGCGATACCGGGCTTCCTGGACGTCCGGCCCGCGAATCCCGCGCTTCCCCCGGTCCGGCTGATCCTGGCGGACCGGCATCTGTCCGCGCCCCTCTTCCTCGGGCTGCTGACGGTCGGGGGCGGTGCGGGAGTGTCCCTGGCCCGACGTCTCGCGCGGATCGGGTGGGGCACCGTGATCCTGGTGGCCCTCCATACCGCCGGCCTGCTGGTGGACATCGAGTTCCGTCCGCTGCTCGAGGCCGGGTTCCGGGGGTCGGAGTACCTGCCGATCCGGTTCATGTGGTGGTTCCTCAACGTGTGGACGATCCTGCTGCTCCCCGCCGGGGCGGCGTTGTTCGTCTACATGAGGGACTGGCGCGGCGCCGGCGCCGGGCGGCCGCCGGTGGCGTCCCGGACCGCGCTTCGACTGGCGGCCGTGCCGGCGGCGCTGGTGCTGCTGGCGGCCGGGCTCGTGGTCCTGCGCCCCTCGGAGGCGGCCGTGGAGGCGGGGAAGGTGGGCGGCACACCGAGCGCACTGCCCGATCCCCTCGCCCTGCGGGAGGCGGGGAGGGCGTTCTCCGAGGGCCGTTTCGAGGAGGCCGAGGCGGCCTACCGGGAGCGCCTGGCGGTGCGGCCCGACGATCCCGCGGCGCACTACAACCTCGGCGTGGCGCTCTACCGGCAGGGACGGTTCGCGGAGGCGGTGGAGGAGATGCAGCGCGCCCGGGAGATCTCGCCGGGGTTTCCGGGGCTGCTGGTGAGCCTCGGCGCGGCGCTCCACGACCTCGGCCGCCGGGAGGAGGCGCTGGGGGCCTTCCGGCAGGCCGATCCCGACGCGGTGGACGACCCGGAGCTGCTGGGGCAGGTGGGCACGGTCCTGCTCGAGGCCGGGGAGCTGGAGGCCGCGGATCGCTTCTTCGGGCGGCTGCTCTCCCTGCGTCCCCAGGAGGCCTCGGCCCTGTTCCAGCGGGGCACCATCGCGCTCCGCCGCGGCGACCTCGACGGGGCCATCCGCTGGTTCGAGGCGGCCCGCGGGGTGCGCCCGGACTCCCTGGAGGTTCTCAGCAACCTGGGCGGGGCGTACCAGCAGGCGGGTCGATCCGACGAGGCGGTGGAGGCCTACCGCGCCGCGCTGGCGGCGGCGCCCGACGCCCTGGCGGCCAACTTCAACCTGGGCGCGGCGCTGGCCCGGGGAGAGGACCCCTGCCTGGCGATCCCGTACTTCTCCCGCTGCCTCGATCTGCCGGATCCCGGGGGGGTCCACGAGCGCTGCCGCACCGTGCTGGCCACCCTCGAGCCGGCCTGCGGGCCGCCGGGGTAGTCCCGCGGAGGCCGTCCCGTCCCCTCGATCAGGTCCAGAACGGGCGCCACTTCGCCTCGGGGGAGCGCGGGGTCACGAAGGTCAGGAGCACCATCGAGAGCAGGGAGGCGGTGGCGGCCGGGTAGATGGCGTACTCGTAGTCCAGGGGCATCGTCCAGAAGCCGAGGGGGATCTCGTGGAACCCCACCTTCTCGAGGATGGCGAACACCATGCAGGTCCCCGCTCCGGCGGCGACGGAGATGGTCCCCGCCAGCGGCGTGATCCGCTTCCACAGGAACGCCGCCAGCAGGGCCGGCGTGACCGCCGCCCCGACCATCGTGTACGCATACAGGGCCATGTCCAGGATCGTGTCGAACGCGGTCTGGGCCAGGACCGAGATCAGCGCGAGCACCACGATCATCGCCCGCTGCACCCGGATCAGCTCCTCGTCGCTGGCGGTCGGGCGGAGGAAGCGCTGGAAGACGTCCCGGGCCAAGCTGGTCGAGGGGATCATCAGGAACGTGTTCGCGGTGGAGAAGATGATCGCCACCGCCCCGGCGAGCAGCAGCATTCCCGCCCAGACCGGCAGGTCGAACCGTGCCAGCTGTAGGATGATCGTCTCCGTCGCGCCCTGGTCGAAGGTCGGGCCCGGACCGGTCACGTAGGCGGGGTCCTTCCAGTAGATCGCCGCGCCGAAGACGGCGGTCGCGGCCAGGGCCGTCTCCACCACCACGACCCCGACGATCATCCCGACCACGGCTCGACGGGCGGCGCCCTCGTCCCGCGCCGACATGAACTTCTGGTACATGCCGCTCTCCCCGAGCAGCAGGAGGAACGTCGGGAAGAACAGGCCCAGTGCCGGCAGGATCCCCGCGGAGCCGAGCAGCGTGAAGTGGTCGGCGGGAAGCGTGGCGCGCACGCCGGACCAGCCGCCGGCGGCGGACAGGGTGAGGGGGACGGCGATCAGGATGCTGACCGTGATCACGATGCCGTTGAGGATGTCCATGGCGACGATGGACATCATGCCGGCAAGCACGGTGTAGACGACCACGAGGCCGCAGACGATCCAGGCCCCGTGGGTGGCGTCGAGCCCGGGAATGAGGATGTTCAGCAGCTTGCCCCCGCCGCGAAACTGGTAGCCCGCGATGGTGAGGTAGGCGATGATGATCGCCAGCGAGCCCAGCAGCCTCGCCGCAGGGGTATAGCGCGTCTCCAGCAGGTCCGGCACGGTGAACTGGGCGATCCGCCGCACCCGGTGGGCCAGGAAGAACACGATCGCGATCCCGGCCCATGCGCCGGCGCTCATCCACAGCATCGAGAAACCGTTCCGGAACGCCCGACCGGCGCCCCCGAACAGGCTACCGGAGCCGATCCAGGTGCAGACCAGGGTTCCCACCAGGAAGGTGGCGGAGACCGACCGGCCGGCCACCATGAAGTCCTCCTGGGTCTTGACCCGCCGGCTCTTGACGACGCTGATCCCGATGAGGAAGAGGAGGTAGGCGAGGATGGTGGCCGTGTAGATCATCTCTGGTTCCCCGGGACCGACACCGGAAGGGGGCCGGAAGCGCGGGCCGTATGATAGGGGGTCGAGTGGACCCCTGCAACCGGGCGCCGCTTGACGCCTGGCGCGAGAGGCTGTCACCATGCTTGTTCCGTCCCGCGCAGGCTCCGCAAGAGGAGGCGCATGCGAACCGCGAAGCCGATGTTCCGTCCGGCCTTCCTGGGCCTCCTCGCGCTGCTGGCGGTGCCGGCCTGGGCGCAGGACGCGCAGACGCAGGAGATCCTGGACCGGGAACGCGAG
>JASFRI010000126.1:0-10555 GCA_050115015.1 Acidobacteriota bacterium | reverse complement strand
GCCGGTGTCGTTCCAGTCGCGGAGCAGCGCGCCGAAGGCGGCGTGGACGGCCTCGCCGGCGCCGCCGAACCGCAGGGCCGACCGCATCTGGTCGGAGGTCTCGCCGCGCGCCCCCGCATAGGTCATGCCGAAAGCGACAGAGATGCTGGCCGGCGAGAACGCCAGGTTCCCGTCCTCCTCCGCCAGGAGCCCGAACAGGTCGAGGGCGAAGCGGGTGTTCCCCTCGACCAGCGCCCGGATCTCGGTCGCCGTGGGCTCCGGGAGCGAGACGTCTCCGGCGCCGGCCTCGACCGTGTTCGCCGCGGCCCTCCCGGGAGGGGACGAGGCGTCCGCGCATCCCGGGCCGAGGGCGGCGGCCAGGGCGAGCAGCTCCAGCAAGTGCTTCCCACGTCTCATGATGCCTCCTTTCCCCCGCTGCCGGATCAGGATACCGGCGTTTTTCCCGCGCCACCAGCGCGTGGAGCGGCGGGATAGAATCCCCCTCATGGACGTGATCCTCGTCTCCTGCCGCCGGCTCCCCGAGCCGGACGCGGATGCCGCACCGCTCCTGCAGGCGCTGGGCGAGGCCGGGATCCGGGCCGCGATCCGGGCCTGGGACGACCCGGCGGTGGACTGGACGGCGACGCGGCTGGCGGTGCTGCGCTCCGCCTGGAACTACCCGCGGCATCACCGGGAGTTCCTCCGCTGGGCCGATGCCACGGCGTCGGTCACCCGTCTCTGGAACCCGCTCTCCGTCGTGCAGTGGAACACCCACAAGGGCTACCTGCTGGACCTGGAGCGGCGGGGGGTCCCGGTGGTTCCCACGGTACTCCTCCCGGCCGGCGGGCCGGCGTCGTTGGCGCGCATCCGTGCGGAGCGCGGCTGGAAAGACGTGGTGGTCAAGCCGGCGGTCTCCGCATCCTCCTACCGCACGCGGCTCGTGCGGGCCGGGGAGGCGGAGGCCGGGGAGCGACACCTGAGCGCGCTCGCCGCCGTACGCGATGCGCTCGTGCAGCCCTACGTGGGGTCGGTGGAGCGGCATGGCGAACGGGCCCTCGTCTGGATCGACGGGGAGCTGACCCACGCCGTGAGAAAGGCGCCGCGGTTTCACGGACAGGAGGAGCGCGTGCACGACGAGGCAGTGGCGATCGCCCCGGCGGAGGCGGTGCTCGCGGCACGTGCGCTGGCGGCGATCGACGGACCGCTCCTCTATGCGCGGATCGACCAGGCCCCGGGACCCGACGGGGAGCCGCTGCTGATGGAGCTCGAGCTGGTGGAGCCCTCCCTCTACCTGGCGCTGTCGCCGGCCGCGCTGAGCCGGTTCGTCACCGCCATCGACCGGCTGCTCCGGCAGGCATGAGGGTTCAGGGATAGCGCAGGAAGGGGGCACGGGCCTCCCTCCAGGCCTCCTCGTCCGCCGCGAGCGCCGCGTCCAGCGCCTCACCGTCCTCCGGCCGGGAGTCCACCCATTCCCGGAGCAGGGGGCCGCCGTTGATCACGTCGATGGGGAGACGCTCCGTCTCGTACTCGTAGGGGGGCTCCTTCCACAGGGGGATCTCCGGATGCACCGCGCGCAGCGCCGCGAGGAACGCGGCGATCAGCCGGTAGGGACGGAAGCGGTCCGGGTCGTGGAACGGGGCGACGGCGTGGATCTGGAGCCCCCGGCACATCTGGCCGGCGTGCTTGTGGAACGTCGGCTCGAAGGTGCAGGCCCGCAGCCGGCAGCCCTCCAGCCATCCCGGGGCAAGACGTCGCATCCGCTCCAGGATCGCGCGCACGCGCAGTCCGGGGGCCCCCGCCACCTCGAGGGAAAACGTCGTCCCGCGGCCCTCGGACAGCGTCGTCCCCTCCAGCAACACGGTGCCGGCGTAGCAGCGGGCCATGTTGAGGCCCGCGGCGTTCGGGCTCGGATGCACCCAGGGCAGGCGTCCCTCGGGCCATCCGTGGCCGGGGGCCTCGTCGGGCCGGTAGTCGAGCATCTCCACGACGCGCAGGTCCAGGTCGAGCTTCCGGTGTGCGGCGAACCAGCGGGCCGCCTCGCCGAGGGTGAGGCCGTGGCGCATCGGGATCGGCGCCACGCCCACGAAGCTCTGCTGACCGGGAACCAGCGTGGATCCCTCCACCGGCCGGCCGGCCGGGTTGGGACGGTCCAGCACCCAGAGCCCCTTTCCCGCCGCGGCGCAATCCTCCAGCAGGTAGCAGAGGGTCGTGAGGAACGTGTAGACCCGGCACCCGAGGTCCTGCAGGTCCACCAGCAGGACGTCGAAGGCGTCCAGCATCGCCGCCGTGGGCCGGCGCACGTCCCCGTAGAGGCTGAAGACGGGGATCCCGATGTCGGGGTCCCGGTAGTCCTCGGACTCGACCATGTTGTCCTGCTTGTCCCCGCGCATCCCGTGCTGCGGCCCGAAGGCGCAGGAGAGCTGCAGGTCGCCGCAGCCGGCCAGGGCGTCGAGGGAGGGGGCGAGATCTCGGGTCACCGAGGCGGGATGTCCCAGAAGGGCAAGCCGCCGGCCCCGAAGCGGTCGTCGCAGCTCCGGGTCCGCGACGAGGCGATCGATTCCGAGTGCGAAGGACAATCCGGACCTCCAGGGTGACGTCGCCATGGTATGCCATCCGCCGGCCGGGATGCGCGGCATGGTGCGGGCGGCCCGCCATGGGTAGAATGGGTCTCATGTCCGCTCCCAGGGAAGCCGCGCCGGACCTCGGGGAGGCCGCGGCGCTCGACCGCTCGATGTCGGACCAGGTCCGCGGCCTGGTCGGCTCGGAGATCCTGCAGATCGCCGGGGAGATCCGCGCCCGCATGCGCGCGGGTGAGTCGATCTGCAACCTCACCGTGGGGGACTTCGACCCGCAGCAATTCCCGATCCCCGACGGTCTGAAGCTGCGCATCCTGGCCGCCCTGGAGGAGGGGGAGACGAACTACCCGCCGCCGGACGGCGTGCTCGAGCTCCGGGAGGCGGTCGCCCATCATCTGGACCGGACGCTGGGCGTGCGCTACCCGGTCGAGTCGGTGCTCGTCGCCTCGGGGGCGCGGCCGCTGCTCTACGCCGCGTTTCGCGCGGTGCTGAACCCCGGGGATCGGGTCGTCTACCCGGTGCCCTCCTGGAACAACAACCACTACACCTGGATCGCCGGTGCGCAGGCGGTGGAGCTGCCGACGCGGCCGGAGGACGGCTTCATGCCCACCGCGGACCAGATCCGGCCCCATCTGGCCGAGGCCCAGATGGTGTGCGTGAACACGCCGCTGAATCCCGCCGGCACGGTCCTGGACCCGGAGGAGATGCGGCGTCTGGCGGAGGCCGTGGTCAAGGAGAACCGCCGGCGGGCGGCGGCGGGGCGGCGGCATCTGTTCCTGCTGCTGGACCAGGTCTACAGCGGGCTCACCTTCGGCGATTCCTACCACGCGCACCCGGCCCGGCTCGTCCCGGAGGCCGCGCCCTGGGTGATCTCGCTGGACGCGGTGTCGAAGCTGTTTGCCGCCACCGGGATCCGGGTGGGCTGGGGCTTCGCCGCGCCGGCGGTGATCGCCCGCTTCAAGGATCTGGTCGGGCACATGGGGGCCTGGGCACCGCGCGCGGAGCAGGTCGCGGTGGCCCGCTTCCTACAGGCGCCCGGGGAGCTCGAGTCATTCCAGGCGGAGATGCGGCAGCGGGTGGGATCCCGTCTCAGCGCGCTGCACGACGGGCTCCGGGAATTGCGGCAGCTCGGCTTCCCGGTCGACTGCATCCGCCCGCAGGGCGCCATGTACCTCTCCGCACGCTTCGACTGGATCGGTCGCGAGCTCGCGGGCCGGAAGCTCGAGAGCAACGAGGCGATCCGGCAGGCGCTGCTGGAGCGGGCCGGAGTGGCGGTGGTGCCGTTCCAGGCCTTCGGCCTGCGGGAGGAGACGGGCTGGTTCCGGCTCTCCGTCGGCGCCGTCTCCCTGGAGCAGATCGCGGCGGCCTTCACGCGGCTGCGCGCGCTGCTGGAGGAGGTCCGCTAGCCCGGCAGGTGGTGAAGGACCTCTAGTCCCGCAATTCGGGGCGATCGCGGAACTGCTGCAGGGCCTCCGGGTTGGCGAGGGCCTCGGTGTTCTTCACCGGGCGGCCGTGGATGACCTCCCGGACCGCCACTTCGGAGATCTTCCCGCTTCGCGTGCGGGGGATGTCCGTCACCGCCAGGATCTTCTTGGGGAGATGACGCGGTGTCTGCGTGGCGCGGATGTGCCGGCGGATCCGGCCGGCCAGGTCCTCGTCGAGGGTGTGACCCTCCGCCAGCCGCACGAACAGGATGATCCGCTGGTCCCCCTCCCAGTCCTGGCCGACGACGATCGCCTCCTCCACCTCCGGGAACTGCTCCACGGCCCGGTAGATCTCGGCGGTACCGATGCGGACGCCGCCGGGGTTCAGGGTGGCGTCGGAGCGCCCGTAGACGACGATGCCGTCCGCCGGCGTCAGCCGGCACCAGTCGCCGTGGCGCCATACGCCCGGGTAGTGCTCGAAGTACGCGCTGCGGTAACGAGCGTCGTCCGGGTCGTCCCAGAAGCTCACCGGCATGGAGGGGAACGGCTTGACGCAGACGAGCTCCCCCGGCCGATCCAGCAGGGGCCGGCCGTCGTCGTCCCAGACCTCCACCGCCATCCCGAGTCCGCGGCACTGGATCTCGGAGCGTCGCACCGGACGGACGGGGCAGCCGAGCATGAAGCAGGAGACGATGTCGGTGCCGCCGGCAATGGAGGCCAGCTGGACGTCGCGCTTCACGTCCTCGTAGACGTAGTCGAAGCTCTCCGGCAGGAGGGGTGATCCGGTGGAGCAGATCGTCCGGAGCGCCGACAGGTCGTGGGTCTCCCTGGGCTTCAGACCCGCCTTCTTCAGCGCGTCGATGTACTTCGCGGATGTCCCGAAGACGGTGACCTTCTCCTCCTGGGCCATGTCGAGGAGGGCCGACTGGCTCGGGTACATCGGGTTCCCGTCGTGGAGGACCAGGGTGGCCTCGCTGGCCAGGCCCGTCACCAGCCAGTTCCACATCATCCAGCCCGTCGTGGTGAAGTAGAACAGGCGGTCGCCGGGACGCAGGTCCGTGTGAAGGCGGTGCTCCTTGAGGTGCTGCAGCAGCGTGCCCCCGGCGCCGTGGACGATGCACTTCGGCTTTCCCGTGGTGCCGGAGGAGAACAGGATGTAGAGCGGCTGATCGAAGGGGAAGCGCTCGAACGCCTCCGGGGCGGCGGGGGCCGGGACCCAGTCGTCCCAGCGCGCCACGTCGCGGATGTCGGCCAGTTCGGGGTCCGGGCGGGTGTAGCCGAGCACCACCGTGCGCCGCAGCCCGGGCAGGCCGTCGACGACCTCCGCCAGCTTGTCCCGCTGCTCGAATCGCTGTCCCTTGTGGGGATACCCGTCCACGGAGAGCAGGATCTTCGGATCGACCTGTCCGAAGCGATCCAGCACGCCCGAGACCCCGAAGTCCGGTGAGCAGGAGGACCAGATCCCTCCCAGGCTCGTGGCGGCGAGCATGGCGGTGATCGCCTCGGGGATGTTCGGCAGGTAGGCGGCGACCCGGTCGCCCGGCTGGAGGCCCTCGTCACGGAACGCCCGACGGAGCCGTTGCACCTCTTCGTGGGTTTCGGCGAAGGTGAGCACCCGGCGCCGGCCGTCCTCGCGGCGGAAGATCATCGCGGGGGTGTCGTCCCGCCGCCGCAGCAGGTTCTCCGCGAAGCTCAGCTTCGCGTCGGGAAACCAGCGGGCCCCCGGCATACGATCGCCGTCGACCAGCGGGCGCACCCCGGGCTCGCCGATGACGTCGCAGAAGTCCCAGACGGCACGCCAGAACGCCGCGGGTTCCTCGAGCGACCAGCGGTACAGGGAGCGGTAGAGGTCGTCCGGGTCCTGGGACAGGCCGTGGGCGGCGGTCACGTGACGATGGAAGGCCTGCATCCGGGAGGACGCGATCGCCTCGGGTGTCGGATTCCACAGCACGTCGGACATGGTCGCCTCCGAAAACACGTTCCGCAGCCTGCCAGGGGCGAGTCTACCGCATCCCGGGCGGCGGGGCTGCGACGGCGTCCCGCGGACGTCGGTCCGCCGGGTTGCGCTAGAATGAAGCGAGGCCGGACCCCGAGGATCCGGCCGATCCGGAGGAGAGAGCCGATGCGGACCCCCATGATCCTGCTGGTCGCCGGGTTCCTGCTCGTCAGCGGTCCGGCGCTGGCGGACTCGCCCAGCCAGGCGGAGCTGCTCGACCAGTACCTCGATACGGTGAAAGGCGACCTGACCGAGCGGCGGGACGCCGCGCTGCGCGCGGTCCTGGTCCTGTCCGACGAGGAGGCCGAGGCCTTCTGGCCGCTCCAGAAGCAGTACGACCGGGAGCGCGGCAGGCTGGGCAAGGAGCGACGGAAACTGCTCAAGGAGTGGGGCAAGGTGTACCAGAAGCTGGACGCCGAGACCGCGCAGCGGCTGGCGGCGCAGGCGTTCTCCCTGGACGAGCAGCGCACCGCGCTGCGGAAGAAGTACTTCGACCTGATGTCCGAGCGGGTCAACCCCGTCGTGGCCGCCCAGTTCCTCCAGCTCGAGGGGCAGTTCGAGACCATGGGGGATTTGAAGCTGGCCACGTACGTGCCGCTGGCCAGCCGCTGAGGAGCTTGCATCCGGGCGGGCCATGACCGATACAGAGAGGAAGCACCGCGGCGAGGTGCTCGAGCAGGAGCACGAGGATACGGAGCAGCCGGAGCTGTTCCGCGTGATGCTCCACAACGACGACTACACGACCATGGAGTTCGTCGTGGAGATCCTCGAGTCGATCTTCGGCAAGTCGCCCGCCGAGGCCTACGGTGTGATGATGCACGTGCATCAGCGCGGCGCCGGCGTCGCCGGCCTGTATCCCTACGAGGAGGCGGAGCGCAAGGTCACCCTGGTCCACGAGCAGGCTCGGACCGCGGGCTACCCGCTTCGCGCCACGGTGGAGGAGGAATAGCATGTTCAGCTCGAAGCTGGAGATGGTTCTGGGAGTGGCGTTCCGGGAGGCGATCTCCCGACGGCACGAGCACTTGACCCTCGAGCACCTCCTCTACGCCGCCTGTCACGATCCCGAGGGGGAGGAGATCCTGAGGGCGTGCGGCGTGGATCTCGAGCGCCTCCGGGAGGAGCTGAAGCACTACCTGGAGGCACATATCGATCGCCTGCCCGAGGATTCCCAGGAGCAGCCGTCGCAGACGCTGGCGTTCCGCCGGGCCCTCCAGGCCACCGCGCTCCACGTGCAGAGCGCCGGGAAAAGCGAGGCCACCGTCGGTGACGCCCTGGCGTCGCTGCTGCAGGAGCGCAAATCCCACGCGGCGATGCTCCTCCAGTCTCAGGGGGTCACCCGGCTCGATGTCCTCAACTTCATCTCCCATGGGATCGCGAAGGTACCGGGCCCGACCCCGCCCAAGACCGACGGGGGCGAGGAGGCGGAGGAGGGGGGCGGCGCGCCCAGCGCCGATCCCCTCGAGATGTATGCCGTGGACCTGACGGCGCGGGCCCGGAAGGGCCTGCTGGACCCGCTGATCGGGCGCACGGTCGAGATCCGTCGCGCGCTGGAGGTCCTCTGCCGCCGCCGCAAGAACAACCCCGTGTTCGTCGGCGACGCCGGCGTGGGGAAGACCGCGCTGGTGGAGGGGCTCGCCCAGCGCCTCGCCGCGGGCGACGTCCCGAAGCCGCTGGAGGGGGCGGAGATCTTCGCCCTGGACTCCGGCGCCCTCCTCGCGGGCACGCGCTACCGGGGCGATTTCGAGGAGCGCTTCAAGGCCCTGATCGTCGGGCTGGAGAAGCGCCCGCGTCCCATCCTGTTCATCGACGAGTTGCACACGATGATGGGGGCGGGGGCCACCAGCGGCGGGACCATGGATCTCGCCAACCTGGTCAAGCCGATCCTCACGGAGGCTCGTGTCCGGCTGGTCGGGTCGACGACCTTCGAGGAGTTCAAGCACCTCGAGAAGGACCGCGCGCTGCACCGTCGCCTCCAGAAGATCGTCGTCGACGAGCCCTCGTTCGAGGACGCCCTCAAGATCCTCGAGGGGCTGCGCTCGCGCTACGAGAAGCACCACGAGGTGACCTATACCGGTGCGGCCCTGGAGACCGCGGTGCGGCTCTCCCAGCGGCACCTGCGGGATCACCGGCTGCCGGACAGCGCCGTGGACGTGATCGACGAGGCCGGCGCGATGTTGCGCCTGCAGGAGGACGGCACGACGTCCATCGGCGTGGAGGAGATCGAGAAGATCGTCGCCCGGATCGCCCGCATCCCGGAGAAGCAGGCGTCCATGTCGGACAAGGAGCGGCTGCGGACGCTCTCCGAGTCCCTGCAGCGGGTGGTGTTCGGGCAGCCGGAGGCGGTGGACGTGGTCTCGAAGGCGATCCGGCGGGCCCGCGCCGGACTGGGGCACCCGGACCATCCCTCGGGCTGCTTCCTGTTCGCGGGTCCCACGGGGGTGGGGAAGACGGAGCTGGCGCGGCAGCTGGCCCGCCACCTGGGCAACGAGTTCTTCCGGTTCGACATGAGCGAGTACATGGAGAAGCATGCCGTCGCCCGCCTCATCGGTGCTCCGCCGGGGTACGTGGGCTTCGAGCAGGGGGGGGCGCTGGTGGACGCGGTCCGGGCGCATCCGTACTGCGTCGTGCTGCTCGACGAGATCGAGAAGGCCCACGGGGACCTGTTCAACATCCTTCTGCAGGTGATGGACCACGCGACGCTCACGGACAACACCGGCCGCAAGGCCGACTTCCGGCACGCCATCCTGATCATGACGTCGAACGCGGGTAGCCAGGAGCTCAGCGCTCGCGGCATCGGCTTCGGTGAGAACCAGGCGCGGGACGCCCGGGCGCGGGCGCGCCAGGCGATCGAGCGCACCTTCCGTCCCGAGTTCCGGAACCGGCTGGACGCCATCGTGTTCTTCGATCCGCTGACCGAGGACGTGATGGGGATGATCGTCGAGAAGTTCATCCTGGAGCTGGAGGCCCAGCTCCGGGAGCGGCGGATCGCCTTCACCCTGCTGCCGGAGGCGCGGGACTACCTTGCCCGCAAGGGATACGACCCGACCTACGGCGCGCGGCCGTTGTCACGCCTGATCCAGACCGAGGTGCGCGACCCGCTCACGGAGGAGATCCTCTTCGGTGGCCTGGAGCACGGCGGGACGGTCACCATCGGCTTCGAAGGGGACGGTCTGACGTTCCAGGTGGACGCGTCGGCGCCGCCGGAGCCGGCGGAACCCTCCCCCGCGGACGCCGACTGATCCGCGCCGATGCCGGTCTTCCGGCTCGATGACGAGATCGCGTTCCCGCCGCCGGAGCTGGCCGAGGACGGGCTGCTCGCGGTGGGAGGCGACCTGTCGGTCGAGCGGCTCGTGCGTGCCTACTCCGAGGGGATCTTCCCCTGGTACGCTCAGGGCCAGCCGATCCTCTGGCACTCACCGGACCCCCGGTTCGTCCTGGTCCCGGAGGCGCTGCACGTCGCGCGCCGGCTGGAGCGGCGCATCCGCGCCCGTCCCTTCCGCCTGACTCTCGATACCGCCTTCCCGCGGGTGATCGAAGCGTGCGCCGGGGCGCCCCGGCCCGGCCAGGATGGGACCTGGATCACGGCGGCGATGCGGGACGCCTACGTGGAGCTGCACCGGCGGGGGCTGGCCCACTCGGTGGAGGCATGGAGAGGGGAGCAGCTGGCCGGAGGCCTCTACGGGGTCTCCCTGGGCGGCGTGTTCTTCGGCGAGTCGATGGTCTCGCGGGTCCCCGACGCCTCCAAGGTGGCCCTCGTCGCGCTGGTTCGTCAGCTGGACCGCTGGGGCATACGGCTCATCGACTGCCAGGTCCCCACCGACCACCTGGAGCGGTTCGGGGCGGAGCCGTGGCCCCGCCGGCGGTTCCTGGCGGCGCTGGCGCGGGCCCTGGGGCAGCCGACACGTGGGGGTGTCTGGGAATTCGACGTACCGGACCCCGGAGCCGGACCCCCGTCCGGTTGACAGGATCGGGGCCTACCCCTATGATACCCGCACTTCCGGGCAGCGAGCCGACTCCGACCGCATGACGTTGCCCCGGGTGTTAACCGTTCCTGCAGCCTGAACCCACCGGCGAACCGCGCCGAGGACGACGGCGCGGAGGAGATCCCTTGCCAGCGAGACCTCGCCCGAAGCGCGCGACGCGCCCGCCGGAGGAGCGGACCGAGTGGCTACTCTCGACCCCGTTCCTCGCCGCCCATCTCATCCCCCTGCTCGCCATCTTCACCGGCGTCCGGCTCGTGGACGTCCTGATCTGCGTGGGCCTCTACTTCGGGAGGATGTTCTTCATCTCGGCCGGGTATCACCGGTACTTCGCGCATCGCAGCTACAAGCTCGGACGCGGGATGCAGTTCCTCATGGCGCTGGGAGGGGCGACGGCGGCCCAGAAGGGGGCGCTCTGGTGGGCGGCGAACCACCGCCTCCACCACCGCTACTCCGACCAGGCTGGAGACCCCCACTCTCCGGAGGATGGATTCTGGTGGAGCCACGTGGGCTGGATCCTGTGCTCCAAGTACCACAGGACCCGGTACGACCTGATCCCGGAGTTCGCCGTCTACCCCGAGCTCCGCTGGCTTGTCCGCT
>JASFRI010000125.1:0-10584 GCA_050115015.1 Acidobacteriota bacterium | reverse complement strand
AGACCGGGGATGCCGGCCGGCTCGCCCACGTGAGCGACGTCCACTGGGAGATGGAAGAGGGCTCCATCTGCGGACTGGGGATGGTGGCCAGCCTGCCGCTGGTCTCCGCCATGAAGCACTTCCCGGCGGACTTCTCATGAGCTCCCGCGCCGGGGATCGCCGCTTCCCGGTGACCGTCGACGGTCGAACCGTCGAGGTGACCGCGGGGGAGACCGTTCTGGACGCGGCGCGCCGCCTCGGGATCGAGATCCCGACGCTCTGCCACGAGGACCGGGTGGACCCGATGGGCTCCTGCCGGATGTGCCTGGTGGAGATCGCCGGGCAGGGGAGACTGCAGCCCGCCTGTGCCTTCCCGGCGACGCCCGGGATGGAGGTGCGCAGCGCGGGGGAGCGGGTCGAGCGCCACCGGAAGATGCTGCTGTCCCTCTACCTGGCGGATCACGAGCTGGACGCCGACGGCTTGCCCGCGCGGCGCGGCACCGGCAACAAGCTCCGGGATCAGGCGGAGCGCCATGGCACCGGTCCCCGCCTGCCGGCGGTGGCGGCGCCGCGGGCTGGCCGGGAGGACCGGAACCCCTACGTCCACTTCGATCCGGCCGCCTGCATCCTCTGCAACCTCTGCGTCCGCTACTGCGACGAGGTGGAGGCGGTCAGCGCCATCACCCTCGCGGGACGGGGCGCCGAGACCACGATCGCCACCGCGGACCAGGCCTCCCTGCTGGACGGCACCTGCGAATTGTGCGGCGGCTGCATCGCGGTGTGCCCGACGGGGGCGATGACCGAGAAGCCGTCCCTCGGGCGCGATGCCTTCCGCGAGGAGCGGGTGCGGACCACCTGCAACTTCTGCGGCGTCGGCTGCCAGCTGAACCTGCACGTGGACGCGGGGAAGGTCGTGAGGGTCACGCCTCCCCCGTCCGGCGAGACCGTCAACGACGGCAATCTCTGCGTCAAGGGCCGCTTCTCCTACGAGTTCATCCACCACGAGGACCGCCTCACGGCGCCGCTGGTGCGCGGCGAGGACGGCGAGCTCCATCCCGCCTCCTGGGACGAGGCGATCCGCCGGACCGCCGAGGGCCTGCTGCGCGTCAAGGAGCGCCACGGGGCGGATGCCCTGGGCTTCGTCTCCTCGAGCCGATGCACCGGCGAGGAGAACTACCTGATGCAGAAGCTGGCCCGGGCCGCCTTCGGGACCAACAACTGCCATCAGTGCGCCGCCACGTGACACGCCCCCACGGTCGCCGGTCTGGTGACCATGTTCGGCGCGGGGGCGATGACGAACTCCATCCCCGAGATCCGCGGCACGGATCTCATGTTCGTCATCGGCAGCAACACCACCGAGGCCCATCCGATCATCGCCATGGAGATGAAGCGGGCGGTGCGGCGCGGCGCGAAGCTCATCGTCGCGGATCCCCGGGCGATCTGGCTGACCGGCATCGCCGACCTGCACCTGCAGATCCGGCCGGGGACCGATGTTGCCCTCCTCAACGCCATGGCCCACGTGGTGATCCGCGAGGACCTCACGGACCGTGAGTTCATCCGCGACCACACGGAGGGCTTCGAGGCGGTGGCGGAGGCGGTCCGGGAGTGCACGCCGGAGTGGGCGGAGGCGATCACCGGCGTGCCGGCGCAGGACATCCGGACCGCCGCCCGCTGGTACGCCACGACCCGGAAGGCGGGGATCTACTACACCCTGGGGATCACCGAGCACACCCACGGCACGGACAACGTCTACGGCCTCGCGAACCTGGTCGCCATGACCGGCCACCTGGGGATGCGCCACGCGGGCATGAACCCGCTGCGGGGCCAGAACAACGTCCAGGGCGCCAATGACGCCGGCGCGACGCCGATCTTCCTTCCGGGCTACCAGAGGGTGGACGATCCCGACGTTCGGGCGCGCTTCGAGCAGGCCTGGGGCGTGCCCCTCCCGGCGGAGGAGGGGATGAACCTCAACGTGATGATGAAGGCGATGCCGAAGGGCCTCATCCGGGGGCTCTACGTCATCGGCGAGGACCTGGTCCTCTCCGAGCCCAACGCATCCAGGGTCGAGGAAGGCCTGAACCGGTGCGAGTTCATCGTCGTGCAGGACATCCTCCCGAACGAGATGCTGCGGTTCGCCGACGTGGTCCTGCCCGCCGCCTGCTTCGCGGAGAAGGACGGCGTGTTCACGAACTCCGATCGACGCGTGCAGCTGGTCCGCAAGGCCGTGGATCCTCCCGGGGAGGCGCGGCCGGACTGGGAGATCCTCGGCGACGTGGCCCGGGCCGCCGGCTACCCCATGCCGCGCTACACGCATCCCCGGCAGATCTATGCGGAGATGGCGTCCCTGGTGGACAAGTACGCCGGCATCAGCCACGAGCGGATCGCCGCGGAGGGAGGGCTGCAGTGGCCCTGTCCCGATTCCTCGCATCCCGGCACACCGACCCTTCACGAGCGAGGCCCGATGAAGGGGAAGGTCGAGTTCCAGGCCATCGAGTACCGTCCGAGCGAGGAGCTGCCGGACGGGGACTACCCGCTCGTGCTCTCCACGGGACGCACGCTCTACCACTACAACGCCGGCACGATGACCCGGCGCAGCGCCGGCGCCGGACTGCGGCAGCCGGGCAACTTCCTGGAGATGCACCGGAAGGACGCCCGGAAGCGCGGGATCCGGGAAGGGGATCCGGTGCGCGTCATCTCCCGGCGCGGATCGGTGGTCGCCACCGCCGTCATCAGTCCGCGCATGCGCCGCGGCTGCGTCTGGATGCCCCTGCACTTCCCGGAGTCGAACGCCAACCGGCTCACGAACGACGCCGGAGACCGCGTCACCGGGACCGCGGAGTACAAGGTCTGCGCGGTCACCGTCGAGCCGGTCTCCGCGGCCGAGGCCGTCTGACCGGCTGCTGCGCCCGCGACGGCCGGGCAAGCGCTCTCCCTGGCGTGCAGCTGTTGCTTCTGCAACAGTCCCTTGCTCGAAATCGGTCATCCGGCCAACCGCGAATGCTGCGAACATTGGGGTTACTCGTGGTATCCGGATTGCTCCCCCGGGCTTCCCGTGCCGGATTGTCGCGCTGCCGCCCCGGCCGGAGAGACGGAGCCCATGCCCATCCTGACCGCCTTCCTGCTGCTCGCCTCGCTCCAGGCGGCGGCGCCCTCCGCCGGCGACGAAGGGTTGCCCCCGCTGCGGGCGTATGACTTCGCGGCACCGGACCCGCAGCTCGCCGCGTGGATCGACCGGCTCCTCGGGGCGAACCCGGAGCTCCGGGCGTCGCGGGCGGCGGACCGCGCCGCCGCCGCCGCGGTGGACGGTGCCAGTGCGCTGCCCGACCTGCAGCTCCGCTACGGCTACTTCGCCAGCTCTCCCGAGACCCGGGTCGGACCCCAGATCCAGAGCCTGGAGGTGAGCCAGAGCATTCCCTGGAAGGGGAAGCGCCGCTCGGCCCTCGAGACGGCGGTCCTCGAGTCCTCGGACGCCGCCTGGCAGGTGCGGGCCCGGGGGCGCGCGCTGGTGGCGGAGCTCAAGGGGGTGTTCTTCGAGACCGTCTACGTTCAGGAGGCGATCCGGATCAATGCGGAGGAACGCGAGCTCCTGGCGCGCTTCGAGAGCATCGCCCTGAAGCGGTATGCCACCGGGGAGGGGATCCAGCAGAACGTCCTCCGGGTCCAGACCGATATCACGCGCCTGGAGGACCGGCACGCCGACCTCCATGACCGCTTCTTCCGGGGGCTCCGCCGCATCGCCCAGCTGATCGGCAGCCCGGAGGAGGAGCTGTGGCTGGATCCGGTGTCCCTGCCGCTGCCCCCGGTGCAGTTTGCCGGCCGGGAGCTGGAGGACCAGGCGGTCGCCGCGCACCCCGCGGTCCGCTCCACCCGTGCCCGCGTCCAGGCGGGGCGGACCCGGGAGCGGACCCGCCTCCTGGATGGCCGCCCGGACTGGCGGTTCGGCGTGGCGTGGACCCAGGTGGATCCGCGGCAGGACACCGCGGGCCAGCTCCTGCCGCCGGAGGACAACGGGCAGGACGTCCTCGCGCTCACCGTGGGGCTGAGCCTGCCGGTCTACCGCAAGCGCATCCACGCCGGCGTGGCGGAGGCCCGGGAGGACGTCCTGGCCGAGGAGCAGCGCTTGCGATCGCAGGAGGACGGGCTGCGGCGGGCCGTCCAGCAGGCGGAGCTCCGCCTCGACTCGCTGCACGAGCGGTCCCGTCTGTACGAGGAGGTGCTGATCCCGCAGGCCCGGGAGTCGCTGGCCTCCGCGGAGGCGGCCTACACGACGAACCGCCTGGACTTCCTGGACCTGCTGGATGCCGAGCGTGTGCTGTTCGAGGCTCGCCTCACGCGCCAGCGCCTGCTGGTGGACTACTGGATCGCCCTCACGGATATGGAGCACGCCATCGCGAGCCCCTTTCCGCCCCAGGAGGTGCCGGGCCGATGAGCGGGGACGGAGGCGCGGCGTCATCCGGGGACGGTGGCGCCGACGACGCCCGCACTGCCCGATGGCGGCAGCCGCTATGGCTCCTCCTGTTCTTCCTCGCGGGGATCGGCACGACGTCGCTGCTGCTCCTCGTCCTTCCGGAGCCTCCTCCCTCCTCCGGGGACCTACCGGCGGGGGCGGCTCCGGAGCTGGTCTACCAGTGCCCCATGCACCCCGAGGTGCTGGAGGCGGCCCCGGGCAAGTGCCCGATCTGCGGGATGACCCTCGTGGCGCGGAAGCCCGGAGCAGCGCGGTCCTCCGCGGAGGCGGAGGATCTGGAGGAGGCGCCCATCACGATCGATCCCGTCCTGGTGCAGAAGATCGGGGTGGTCAGTGTCCCGGCGAAGGTGACCGACCTGCCGCGGGTGAGCCGGACGGTCGGTATCCTGGACTTCAACGCCGAGCGGATCAGCTGGATCAACATCAAGTTCGAGGGCTGGATCGAGAAGGTCCACGTGAGCTACATCGGGCAGGAGGTCCGCAAGGGGCAGCGCCTGTTCGAGATCTACAGCCCCGAGCTGGTCACCACCCAGGAGGAGTATCTCCGGGCGCTGCAGTACCGGCGGTCCCTGGAGCACAGCGCCCGGGAGGCGACCCGCCGGCAGGCGGAGGACCTCGTCGCGGCGACGCGGGAGCGGCTGCGGTACTGGGATATCGGCCCGGAGCAGATCCGCCGTATCGAGGAGACCGGCCGGGTGCAGCGGCGCATCGCGGTACCCTCGCCCGCCGACGGCATCGTCGCGGAGGTCCTGAAGGACGCCCTCGAGGGCATGTACGTCCGCCCGGGGATGAACCTCTACAAGATCGTGGACCTGAGCACCCTCTGGGTCCACGCCGATGTCTACGAGGACGACCTTCCCTGGGTCCGGCGGGCGGATCCCGCCGAGGTCTCGTTCCGCAACGAGCCGGGGACGAGCTACCGGGGGCGGGTGCTGTTCCTCTACCCGAAGGTCAGCCCGGAGACCCGAACCCTGAAGATCTGTGTCGAGATCCCCAACCCCGGCGGGGGCCTCCGGCCCGGGATGTACGCCGACGTCCGGATACAGGGCCCGCCGGTGCCGGACGCCGTGGTGATCCCCGAGTCGGCCGTGCTGCGCTCCGGGGAGCGGGATCTCGTGTTCCTGGACCGCGGTAACGGCCGGTTCGAGCCCCGAGAGGTGAGTCTCGGCCTGCACGGGACGGGCGAGCGGGTCCAGGTGCTCGAAGGGGTCGCCCCCGGGGACCCGGTCGTCGTGCAGGCCCGGTTCATGCTGGACTCCGAGAGCAGCGTCCAGGAGGCCATCGCCAAGTTCGAGGAGCACGGCACGGGCTCCTGACCGTCCCTTCCGCCCTCCTCCCCCGCCCGCCGGCATCTGTGGCAGAATATCCCCTACGTTCCGAAGTCCAAACTACCCGATTTGCAGGGTTTGTCCGGAGGGAAGGCATGCGCGAGGAGGTCAGGAAGCTGTGGCCGGAGCTCGAGTGGATCGAGGACGCCGAACTGCGCCGCAAGGTGGAGGACACGTGGGTCAAGGGGTTCGAACTCAGTCCGCTCGTCCCGGAGGATCTGGACCGGATCCCGTTCACGCTCCTGGTTCCCGACTGCCCGGCCACGTTCATGCAGCACAAGCGCTGCGTCGTGCACATCGCGCGCTCCGCGGCCCGGGACATGCAGGAGCACCTCGGCCACGCCTTGCCCATCGACATGGACACGGTGATCGCCGGCGCCATCCTGGCGGACGTCGGCAAGCTGCTCGAGTACGAGAAGGTGGAGGGCAAGGCGGTGCAGAGCGCGCGGGGCAAGTCGCTGCGGCATCCCTTCACCGGCGTGCACCTGGCGATGAGCTGCGGTGTTCCCGACGCGGTCTGCCATATCGTGGCGGCCCACGCCACCGAGGGGGACCTGGTCAAGCGCAGCACGGAGGCCTTCATCGTCCACCACGCCGACTTCATGAGCTATCTGCCGTTCAAGAACCTCGCCAAGTGACCCGGACCCCGCATCCGGAAGGGAGAGAGTCGTGAGCAAGGAGACCGTGACCGCCCGCATGGCCGCCTGGGCCGCGGGCCTCAGCTATGACCAGATCCCGGCGGACGCCGTCCGCGAGGCCAAGCGCTACCTGCTGGACTCCGTCGGCTGCGCGCTGGGGGGGTACCAGCAGCACGACGTGAAGATCTCGCTCGAGGTGTTCGGCGAGACCGCCGGCCCGGGCAAGGCCACCGTGATCGGCTCCGGCGCGAAGATGGACCCCATCACCGCAGCGCTGCTGAACGCCCTGATGGTACGGGTGATGGACTACAACGACATCTACTGGAAGCAGGACCCGTCCCATCCCTCGGACATCATCCCGGCGGCCATGGCTTGCGGTGAGCGGGCCGGTCTCGGCGGCAAGGACCTGATCCTGGGGATCGTGCTCGGACACGAGTTCGAGCAGCGGATGTGCGAGGCGGCGTTTCCCGGCGTCCGGGAGCGTGGCTGGCACCACGCGACGCTGACGGCGTTCGTCTCCCCGATCGTCGCGGCGAGGATGCTCGGCCTCGACGCGGAGAAGATCCAGCACGCCATCGGCATCTCCGGCAGCCGCCACGCGACCCTCGGCGCGGTCACCGCCGGCAAGCTCACCATGATGAAGAACACCGTGGATCCCATGGCGACGCAGAGCGGCGTCGTGGCGGCGCTGCTGGCGGAGAAGGGCTTCACCGGACCCGAACACGTGATCGACGGCAAGGAGGGGCTCGTCCATTGCATGGGCCCCGAATGGAAGCTCGGGATCCTCACGGAGGGCCTCGGCGAGTCCTGGCGGATCACCCAGTGCGGGATGAAGGCGTTCCCCACCGAGGCCCTGACGCATGCGCCGATCTCCTGCGTTCTGGACCTCATGAAGGAGAACGACCTGGACGCCGGCGTCGTGGAGAAGGTGCACATCCGCTCTCTCGCCCGGGCGGCCGACATCCTGGCGGATCCGTCGAAGTACGACCCCCGCTCGAAGGAGACCGCGGATCACAGCCTGCCGTACTGCATTGCGGCGGCGGTCGCCGACGGCAAGGTCACGCCGGAGCAGTTCACCGATGCCAAGATCATGGACGATCGCATCCGGGCGCAGCTCAACAAGGTCGTCGTCGAGGCGGATCCCGAGATCGAGGCCCTGTTCCCGAAGCTGCAGCGGGTCAAGGTGGCGATCACCACCACCGAGGGGCGGACCTTCGAGAAGCAGATCGACTACCCGAAGGGCGATCCCCGGAACCCGCTCACCGACGAGGAGATCGGTGTGAAGTTCGACGCGCTGGCGAACCCCGTCATGACCGAGGGGGGGATCCGGAACCTCAAGGACGCCGTCTGGAACCTGGAGAACCTGGGGTCGATCGTCGAGCTCATGGAACTCTGCCGGGCCGATCGTTAGCCCGGACGGCGCAAAAGGAGACGACCATGGGACAGACCATCGTCGAGAAGGTCGCCCAGTCCCACATGACATCGGGGCCGAAGGGTCGACCGCTGCGGGCGGGGGATTTTCTCTCGGTCCGTCCTCACCATGTCATGACCCACGACAACACCGCCGCGGTCATGAGCAAGTTCAAGGCCATAGGTGCGCCGAAGGTCATGGACCCGTCGCAGCCCGTGTTCATCCTGGACCATGACATCCAGAACCGTTCCGAGGCGAACCTGGCGAAGTACCGTGCCATCGAGGCGTTCGCCGATGAGCAGGGGGTGGATTTCTGGCCCGCGGGGTCCGGGATCGGGCACCAGGTGATGTGCGAGCAGCTCTACGCGGTGCCCGGCTCGCTGGTGGTGGCCTCCGACTCCCACTCCAACATGTACGGCGCGGTGGGGGCCGTCGGGACCCCGGTGGTCCGCACCGACGCGGCGGCGATCTGGGCCACCGGCGAGTTCTGGTGGCAGATCCCCCGGACGGTGCAGGTGGTGCTGGAGGGGAAGCTCCCGGAAGGGGCGTCGGGCAAGGACGTCATCATCGCGCTGTGCGGCCTCTACAACCAGGGCGAGGTCCTGAACGCCGCCGTGGAGTTCTCCGGGCCGGGCGCCGCCACGCTGTCGATGGACGAGCGCCTGTCCATCGCGAACATGACGACCGAGTGGGGGGCGCTGGTGGGGTGGTTCCCGGTGGACGAGACCACCATCGCCTTCCTCCGCCGCCGGAAGGCGAAGCTCGACGAGGCGGGCGTCGACCGGGTGGACGAGGCGGCGATCCGGCGGTGGCAGGAGGAACCGCCGGCGCCGGACCCGGACGCGGCTTACGCGGCCCGCATCGTCCTGGATCTCTCACAGGTGGCGCCGCACATCTCGGGCCCCGACTCGGTGCAGGTCATGACCTCGCTGGCGGTGATGGAGCGTGAGCGGATCCCGGTCAACAAGGCCTACTTGATCTCGTGCGTCAACTCCCGGCTCTCGGACATCGCCTCCGCCGCCCGTGTTCTCCGGGGACGGAAGGTGGCCGCGGGGGTCGACCTCTACATCGCCGCGGCCAGCAAGGAGGTGCAGGAGGTGGCCGAGGCGGAGGGGCACTGGCAGGTCCTGCTGGACGCGGGGGCGAAGCCGCTGCCGCCGGGCTGCGGGCCCTGCATCGGGCTGGGGACAGGGCTGCTGGAGCCCGGGGAAGTCGGCATCTCCGCCACGAACCGGAACTTCAAGGGCCGCATGGGCTCCCGCGAAGCCCGCTGCTATCTGGGGAGCCCCGAGGTGGTCGCCGCCTCCGCCGCGGCCGGCTACATCTCCGGCCCGGGCAAGGCGGATGCCGGTGCCCTCGAGCGCCGCTTCCACGAGATCGTGACACCCGTCGCGGCGGACGAGACGATCGAGATCCTGCCGGGGTTCCCCGAAAGGGTGGTGGGACGCGCCGTGGTGGCCCCGGCGGACAACCTGAACACCGACGGGATCTACGGCAAGGACTATACCTACCGCGAGGACATGACCCCGGAGATGATGGCGAAGGTGGTCATGGGGAACTACGACCCGGAGTTCGCGGGGATGACGGCAACGGGGGATATCCTGGTGGGGGGATGGAACTTCGGCACCGGGTCGAGCCGGGAGCAGGCGGCCACGGCACTGCAGGCCAAGGGGATCTCGCTGGTCGTCGCCGCGAGCTACTCCCAGACCTACCTGCGGAACGCGTTCAACAACGGCTTCCCCTGCATCGAGAGCCCGGAACTGGTGAAGCGTATCCGCGCCGACCTCGCTTCGGAGATCGAGGCGGGACGAAAGACGATCATCCCCGGCGACGAGCTGGAGGTGGACTTCGCCGCGGGCCGGGTGACCTGGCGGGGCGACGGCTACCCCTTCCCACCGCTGGGGGAGGTGCCCCAGTCCCTGGTGGTGGCCGGCGGCGTGGAGAACCAGGTGCGTCAGCGCCTGAAATCCTGAAAGGACGAGGAAGCGAGCGACATGAGCCGATACAACGTGGTGGCAATGCCGGGTGACGGCATCGGAGCGACGGTGCTTCCGGAGGCGATCCGGGTGCTGGACGCGGTCGGATTCGACGCGGAGTACGTGCATGGAGACATCGGCTGGGAATTCTGGGTCAAGGAGGGGAATGCCCTGCCGGAGCGCACGGTGGAGTTGCTGGCCGAGCACAAGCTCGGACTGTTCGGGGCGATCACCTCGAAGCCGAAGGTCGAGGCGGCGAAGGAGCTCTCCCCGGATCTGCGGGACAAGGGGTACTCCTACTTCAGCCCGATCGTCGGCATGCGGCAGCGCTTCAACCTCGACCGGTGCATCCGTCCCTGCCGGTCTTTCCGGGGCAATCCGCTGAACTTCATCCGCCGCACGCCGGACGGTGGCTTCGAGGAGCCCGAGGTGGACGCGGTGATCTTCCGCCAGAACACCGAGGGGATGTACGCCGGCGTCGAGTGGACGAACCCTCCGGCGAACGTCCTCCAGGCGCTGGCGAGTCACCCGAAGTGGAAGAAGTTCGCGGAGACCCCGCCCGAAGATCTCGCGATCTCGACCCGGATTTTCACCCGCGACGCGTGCCGCCGCATCCTCACCGCGGCCTTCGGGTACGCGGCGAAGCACGGCTACGGCTCGGTCACCGTCTGCGAGAAGCCGAACGTGCTGCGGGAGACGTCGGGGATGATGGAGGAGACTGCAAACGAGGTCGCGAGGGACTTCCCGGACATCCGGCTCCGTTCCACGAACATCGATGCCCAGA
>JASFRI010000124.1:0-10628 GCA_050115015.1 Acidobacteriota bacterium | reverse complement strand
CCCGGCCCTGCTCGCCGGCGCGGGCCGCCTCGATGCTGGCGTTGAGCGCCAGCAGGTGCGTCTGCTGGGCGATGGTCGTGATGAAGTCGACGGACTTGTTGATCTCCAGCGCGTTCTCCTGGAACTTGCGGACCGCCTCGCCCGCCCGGGTCACCTTGTCCGCGACCTCGGCGATCTTGGTCACGGCGGAGGACGCGAAGCGACCCCCCTCCTGGGCGCGCTGCCCGGCCCGGGCCGCCAGCTCATCCGCCTCCCGGGCCTTCTGCGCGATCATCTCCACCTGCTCCGCGAGCTGCCGGGTGATGGCCGAGGTGCGGTTGACCATGTCGGCCTGGACCTCGGCGCCGCGGGCGATGTTCTGGATGGTGGAGGAGATCTCCTCGGTGGAGGCGTTCATCTCCTGCGACGTGGCGGACAGGGACTGCGCCGACTGGAAGATCTGTTCCGCGGTGCTCTTCACCTCGCTGACGATGTTCAGCATGGAGGACAGCATGGAATTGAAGGACCCGGCGAGATCCCCGATCTCGTCGTGGGAACGCACGTGCACGGTCCGGGTCAGGTCGCCGCGGCTGATCTCGGCGGCGAGGTTGCTCAGCTCCCGGACGTCCCGGGTCAGGTAGCGGGAGAGGACCACGGAAGCCAGACCGCCGATCACGAGGTAGCCGGCGATCAGCAGCAGGAGCTTGGCGACCGGAAGCTGCGCATACGCCGCATAGTTGACGGTCAGGGTCAGGACGATCACGGCCAGCTCGACGGTCATGAAGGCGAAGGCCAGCTTAGCCCGCATGGGAGGCTCCTGTGCAGGTCTTGCGGTAGACGCGCTCGCGGAGGTCGAGCGGTTCGAAGAGGTGGCGCAGGCCCCCGGCGAGGCGTTCCACACGACCCAGCACGAGCACCCCGCCCGGTCGTAGCGCACCGGCGATGCGGTCCAGGATGGCGTCCTGGAGCTCCAGCTCGAAGTAGATTAGCACGTTCCTGCAGAGGATCAGGTCCAGCCCGCGCCGGAGGGGGGCGGCCAGCAGGTCGTGGGAGCGGAACCGGACGGCGGGGAGTCCCTGCGTGCGGATGCGACGGGTCCGCGGCCGGGGCCCCGGCTCGAAGTAGCGGGCGCGGAGGGCCGCGGGGAGCTCCCGCATCCGCCCGTCCTCGAAGGTTCCCTCGCGGGCGGCGGCCACCGCCTCCCGGTCGATGTCGGTTCCCAGGAGGCTCGCCGCGGCCGGGGGCGTCCCCATCTCCGCGAGGACGATCGCCAGGGAGTAGAGCTCCTCGCCGCCGGCGCACCCGGCGGACCAGGCCGTGAGCGGGCGAGCCTGGCCTGCGGCCTCCTCCAGAAGGGAGGGGAGCACGCGCCGCTGGAGCAGGCGAAACAAGGTGGGATTCCGGAAGAACTCCGAGACGTTGATCGTCAGTGACCGCAGCAGGCGGTCCAGCTCGGCGGGGTCCCGCCGGAGGGCGTCGGCGTAGTCCGCCAGCGAGGGCAGGCCCAGGGCGCGCTGGCGCACGCCGATCCGGCGGCGCAGGAATCCCGCCTTGTACCGGACGAGGTCCAGGCCGCGCTGCCGCCGCACGGATGCCGCGATGCGGGACAGGGTGACCTCCTCGGGCGCGCCGGGTCGGGCCGGGCTGGGGTTCGTGGGCATCGTCGGTGTCCGGGGTGCGGCCCCGCGAAGGGCATTTCGCACGTTAACCGCCGTGAAAATAAGGACTTAACTCCTTGACACCCGGAAAGGGCTGAGGTAGCATGAGTTTCCCGGGTTTCCTACCGTCACGCGGCAGGGACGTGACGTCATTGCATTGCCGATTCCCAAGCCCCAGGCGCATTCTCGGCGCCACCGGTGCGTCGGGCCCCCCCGGCCCGGCCGGGAGCGGAGGGGTGCGCGCGGTCGGTCCCCGGCCACCCCTAACCCGTTCAGCCCGTTCAACATAATGACTCGAGGATCGAGAATCAACCAACCGGAGGGTGCATGGCCATCGAGGTGAACGTCGGGGAGATCAACGAGCGCGTCCAGGCCGAATCGGCCTTCGTGGAGGGACTCCTGGGGCAGGTCCGCAACGTCATCGTCGGCCAGTCGGATCTGCTGGACCGCCTGCTGATCGGACTGGTGACCCAGGGACACATCCTGCTCGAGGGGGTGCCCGGGCTGGCCAAGACGCTGGCGGTGCGCTGCTTCGCCGGCGCGGTGGACCTGCAGTTCCGGAGGCTCCAGTTCACCCCGGACCTGCTGCCGGCGGACCTCGTGGGGACGATGATCTTCCTGCCCCGGGAGGGCACCCTCGTGCCGAGGAAAGGCCCCATCTTCGCCAACGTCATCCTCGCCGACGAGATCAACCGCGCGCCGGCGAAGGTGCAGTCGGCGCTCCTCGAGTCGATGCAGGAGCGACAGGTCACCATCGGGGACGCGACCTACCCGTTGCCCGACCCGTTCCTGGTCCTGGCGACGCAGAACCCGATCGAGCAGGAGGGGACCTATCCGCTGCCCGAGGCGCAGGTCGACCGGTTCATGCTGAAGGTGGTGGTGGACTACCCCAGCAAGGCGGAGGAACGGACCATCCTGGAGAGGATGACCGAGGGGGACGGGGAGCCGGAGGTGCGGCCCGTGATCACGCCGCCGGAGATCCTGCGGGCGCGCGACGTGGTCCGGAGCGTGTACCTGGACGAGCGGATCAAGGACTACGTCGTGAATCTGGTCGACGCCACGCGGAACCCGGCCGACTATGGTCTCGACCTGTCCGGGCTCATCCGGTTCGGCGCCTCCCCCCGGGCGACCATCTTCCTGACGCAGGCCGCCAAGGCCCATGCGTTCATCCGGCGCCGGGGATTCGTCACACCCGAGGATGTCAAGGCCATCGGGATGGATGTCCTGCGCCACCGCGTCATCCTGAGCTACGAGGCCGAGGCCGAGGAGGTCACCCCCGAGGACGTGGTGCAGCGGGTGTTCGACACGGTGGAGGTTCCTTGATCCCGCGGGAGATCCTGCGCAAGGTCCGCCGCATCGAGATCCGGACCCGCAAGCTCGTCAACGAGAGCCTCGCCGGGGGCTATCACTCGGTGTTCAAGGGGCGCGGGATGGAGTTCTCGGAGGTGCGCGAGTACCAGTTCGGGGACGAGATCCGGACCATCGACTGGAATGTGACGTCCCGGATGGGGCACCCGTACGTCAAGAAGTACATCGAGGAACGCGAGCTCACCGTCGTCCTCGTGGTGGACCTGTCGGGCTCCAACCGCTTCGGCACCGCGGCGCAGCTGAAGTCCGAGATGATGGCGGAGATCTGCGCGCTGCTCGCGTTCTCGGCCACCCGGAACAACGACCGCGTCGGCCTCATCCTGTTCACGGACCGGGTCGAGAAGTTCGTCCCGCCACGGAAGGGACGGGCCCACGTCCTCCGGGTGATCCGCGAGATCCTCTACCACCAGCCGGAGGGGCGCGGGACGGACCTGGTCCAGGCCCTGGAGTACCTGGGGCACGTGATCCGGCGGCGCGCGGTGGTGTTCCTCGTCTCGGACTTCCTCGCGGAGGGCTACGAGCGGCCGCTGCGGATCGCAAACCGGACACACGACCTGGTGGCGCTGGCGGTGGACGACCCGCGGGAGCGGGAGATGCCCGATGTCGGCCTGGTGGCCCTGGAGGACGCGGAGACCGGGGAGGTCCGGGTGGTGGACACGGGATCGGCGGCGCTGCGGCGCCGCTTCCGCGAGGCGGCGGTGGAGCGGCTCGAGAACCGTCGGCAGATGTTCCGCCGCCTGTCCATCGACGCGGTGGACCTGGGCACCGAGGAACCCTACGACGTTCCGCTGGTGCGCTTCTTCGAGCGGAGGGCCCGGCTTGCGCGCTGAGGTCCGGGGGGTGCTCCTGGCGCTGCTGCTGGCCGCGACGCCTTCCGCCCGTGCGGCGCCGGAGGTCGAACTCGAGGTGTCCGGCGGTGCCGCGGACCTGACGGTCGGCGCGCCCATCACCGTCACCCTCGAGGTGCGGTCGGAGCCGGGGCTGCCGGTCCGCTTCCCCGCGCCCGGGGGGACGCTGGGCCGCCTCGTCATCCTGGAGGACCCGCCGCCGGAGAGCGACGAGGGGAGCGAGGGCTCGCTGCACCGCAAGCGCTGGGTCGTCGCCGCCTTCGAGCCGGGCATCCTCGAGATCCCGGCGCTCCAGGTAACGGTGGGCGAGGGCGACGACGCGGTCTCCCTGTCCAGCGAGGCCCGGGAGATCGAGGTGCGCTCCGTCCTGGAGGAGGGAGACGAGGACCTGGCGGACATCAAGCCGCCGGCATTCCTGCCCGGCACCCTTCGCTGGCTTCGCTGGGCGCTGGGGGGCGGAGCACTGCTGCTGGCGGCGCTCCTGCTCCTGTGGTGGTGGCGACGACGGCACGGCCGGGCCGCCGCCGGCGCCACGGCCCCCCAGGTGCCGCCCCTGCCTCCCGACGAGGAGGCCCTGCGCGCCTTGGACCATCTGCTGGCGCGGCGGCATCTCGAGGAGGGGCGGGTGAAGGAGTTCCATGTGGAACTCGCGGAGATCGCCAAGCGCTATCTCTGGCGCCGCTTCGCGGTGCCGACGGCGGAACGGACCACGTTCGAGGTGCTGCGCGACGCGCGGGCGGTGCCGCTGGACGGCTGGGTCACGGACCGTGCCGCCTCGATCCTGCACGCCTGCGATGCGGTGAAGTTCGCGCGCCATCGTCCCCCCTCGGGGCCGAGCCGCAGCCTGGCGGCGGAGGTGCGGGATCTGGTGGAACGGACGCGTCCGGCCCCGCCGCCGGCGGTCGATGCCGCGGTGGAGGGCTGAGGGATGGACCTCGCCGGTCAGAGCCTCCGCCTGGCGCAGCCCTGGGCCCTGCTCGCACTGGCGGTCCTGCCGGTGCTGGTGGCCCGCTACATGGCCCGGCAGCGCCGGGGGCTCCCGGCCCTGCGCTACTCGTCGCTGCGCGTCGCCGCGCCGCTGCTGCGGTCCGCGCGTCTGCGCTGGCGCCACCTTCCCTTCGTCCTGCGGGTCGTCGCCATCGCCCTGCTGGTGGGCGGCCTGGCCCGGCCCCAGAGCGTGGACCGGGAGGACGAGATCCTCACCCGGGGCATCGACATCATCGTCTCCGTGGACAACTCCACGTCCATGGCGGCGGAGGACCTCAAGCCGAACCGCCTGGAGGCGGCCAAGGCGGTGGTGGATCACTTCATCCAGGGGCGCCGGAACGACCGGATCGGCATGGTGGTGTTCGCGGGCCGGTCGTACCCGCGCTGTCCGCTCACCCTGGACTACGAGATCCTGCAGACGCTCCTCGACGGCGTCCAGCTCGCCACGAAGGAGGAGGACGGGACCGCCATCGGCATGGGGCTGGCGAACGCGGTCAACCGCCTGCGGGACGGCAAGGGGAAGAGCCGGGTCGTCATCCTGCTCACCGACGGGCGGAACAACCAGGGGCAGATCGACCCGGCCACGGCGGCGGACCTGGCGCGGTCCCTGGGCGTGAAGGTCTACACGATCGGTGTGGGGACCAGCGGCGAGGCGCCGTACCCCTACGAGGACCCGGTCTTCGGACGGCGCTACGTCATGTTGCGCGTGGATCTGGACGAGAAGACGCTGCGGGACATCGCGGAACGCACCGGCGGGCAGTACTTCCGCGCCACCGACGTGGAGCGGCTGCAGGAGATCTTCGCGGAGATCGACGCCATGGAGACCACGGACGTGGTGATGAAGCGCTACGAGCGGTTCGAGGAGCTCTACCTCTACCTCGTGGGGCCCGCCGGCTTGCTGCTTCTCCTGGAGCAGCTCCTGCTCGCCTTCGGGTTCCGGAGGCTTCCGTGACGAGGAGGGACTAGCGATGCGCTTCGACCATCCGGAGCTGCTCTGGACGCTGCTCGCGGTGCCGCTGCTCGGGCTCCTCGCCCTGTGGGTGGCGCGGCGGCGCCGGGCCGCCCTCCGGCGGCTGGGCAGCGTCGCGACGCTGGGCCGCTTCTCCAGCGCTCCCGGCGCCGAGGCCCGGGCCCTGCGGCTGGCCGTGCTCCTCGCAGGCTTCGGGGCGCTGTCCCTGGCGCTGGCGGGGCCGCAGTGGGGCACGCGGATGCAGGAGGTGCGGCGCCGCGGGATCGACCTGGTCATGGTGGTGGACGTGTCTCGCTCCATGCTCGCCCGGGACGTGCGGCCCTCCCGGCTGGACCAGGCGAAGGAGGCCCTCAGCGAACTGATCGACCGGCTCCCCGATGACCGCGTGGGGCTGGTCGCCTTCGCCGGCAGCGCCCAGGTCTTCTGTCCCTTGACGCTGGATCACGCGGCCGCCAGGATCTTCCTGGATATCCTGGATCCGAGCATGATCCCGGATCCCGGCACCGCGCTGAGCGCGGCGATCCGGAAGGGCACGGCGCTCTTCGACGCCGGGGAGCAGCAGTACAAGGTCATGGTCCTCTTCACGGACGGCGAGGACCAGGACACCGAGCCCCTGGACGCCGCGAGGGAGGCCGCCCGGGCCGGCGTGATCGTGTTCTCGGTCGGCGTCGGGAGCCCCGCAGGGGAGCCGATCCCGCTGACCGACGGCTCGGGGAAGGTGACGGACTACGTGCGGGACGAGGAGGGGCAGGTCGTCACGAGCCGGCTGGACTCGGACCTGCTGGAGGAGATCTCCCGGATCACCGGCGGCACGTACTATCCGGCGACGCCGGGACAGCAGGAGCTGGACCGGATCGCCGAGGAGATCGGCGGGATGGACCGGAAGGAGCTGTCCTCTCGCCTGGCGACGAACCTCGAGGATCGGTACCAGTTGCCGCTGCTGGCTGCCCTCGGACTGCTGGGCCTGGATGCGCTGCTGGCGGATCGACGAAGGAGGGTGGACGCATGAGCCGACGAGGAAGGTGGGTCGTCGCGCTGGTCTGGGCTCTTCCGGCGGCCGCCGTCCTGGCAGCGGGGCCGGCGGAGAAGGTCCGGCGCGGCAACGAGAGCTATCTCGCGGGAGATCTGGAAGGGGCTCTGGCCCGGTACACGGACGCGCAGGTGGACGTTCCGGACTCTCCCGTCCTGCACTACAACATCGGCAACGTGCTCTTCCGGCAGGGGGACTACGAGCGGGCCATGGACGAGTACCGTCTCGCGGAGCTGTCCGACGACCCCGCGCTTCGTCGCAGTGCGCGGTTCAACATCGGCAACGCGCGCTTCCTCTCCCAGGAGTTCGACAAGGCCGTGGAGGACTACGCCAGGGTCCTCCGGGAGAGCCCCGGGGATGTCGACGCCAAACGGAATCTGGAGCTCGCGCTCCGGGCCCTGGAGGAGGAGCAGCAGCAGCAGCAACAGCAGCAGCAGGACGATCAGCAGGAGCAGCAGGATCAGCAGGAGCAGGATCCCCAGCAGCAGGACTCCCAGCAGCCGGAGGAGAGCCAGGACGAGCAGGAATCCCCCGCCCGGGAGGACCGGCGGGACGAGCCCCAGGAGCAGCAGGAGGGCTCGCAGGAGCCGGAGCCCCGGGAGAAGCCCGCGGACCCGCAGCAGGCGGAGGGGGAGACCCCGCAGCAGGCCGACGGGATGCAGGCCGGGGAGCCGGATCTCCCGGAGGAGGAGGCGGCCCGCATCCTCGATGCGCTCAAGCAGGAGGAGAAGGAGAACATGAAGCGGGCGCTGCGGGCTGCCCGCACCGGGCGCGGGACCGGGAAGGACTGGTAGCGATGTCTCCACGGGGATCGTGCCGCTCGCGCTGGCCGGGGTTGCTGCTGCTGGCGGCCTCCGTCCTCGCGCCCGCGCATGCGCAGGACAGCTTCCAGGTGAACACGACCGTCGACGCTCGCCGGATCGGCCTGCAGGACACCCTGGAATACAAGATCGAGGTGAACGGCGCCGGCTTCACCACCGTCGAGCCCCCTGACCTCGGGGCCCTGCGGGACTTCGAGGTCCTGGACGGTCCACGCCGGGTGCAGCGGCAGTCCATCGTGAACGGCCGCTTCAGCGCGGCGGTCGACCTGCTGTGGACCCTCGGTCCCCGGCGCACCGGGCGCCTGACGATCCCGTCCCTGGCCCTCCGGGTGGACGACGCGGGGTTCCGTACGGATCCGGTCGACGTGCAGGTCGTGGAGGGGTCCGTGGCGACGCGCGTCCCCTCCTCCGGCCGCCGCCGCGAGCAGAGCGGCGAGGTGCTGCTCGTCGCGGAGCTGGACCGGACGCGCGCCTACGTGGGGCAGCAGGTCGGCTTCACGCTGAAGATCCTGACGCAGATGGGAATCCGCGGGATGGCGTACCAGAGCCGCCCCGATTTCAGCGGGTTCTGGGCCGAGAGGGACTTCGACTTCGTCGACGAGCCGCCCTCGCGCATCGACGGCGGCCAGGTGGAGCGGGATGGGAAGCAGTACAACGAGTACGAGCTCGCGCACTTCGCGCTCTTCCCGACGGCCTCGGGTACGGTGGAGATCGCACCGATCACGCTGCAGCTGCGGGTGCGTGGGGACCGGGGCGATCGGTTCGGCTCCTTCTTCTTCGACCGGGAGCAGACGGTCCTGCGGCGGACGGCGCCCCTCCAGGTGGAGGTGCTGCCTCTCCCGGGGGAGGGGCGACCGGTGGGGTTCAGCGGGGCGGTCGGCGAGTTCCGTCTCGAGGTCGCCACCGACCGGGAGTCGAGCGTGGTCAACGATGCCGTGGCGCTCTCCGTTCGCGTGTCGGGGACCGGGAACATCCGGGCGGCGGGGGAGCCGGAGCTCCCGGCGCTGGCGGATTTCCGTCCCTTCGACCCGACGGTCACCGAGACCCAGGGGTTCGAGGGGGGCGTCTTCCGCGGATCCCGGACCTGGGAATACGTCCTGCTCCCGCTGGCGCCGGGGGAGCAGGCGATCCCGCCGATCGCGTTCTCCTACTTCGATCCCGTGGCCGGGGATTACCGGACGCTACGCTCCGATGCGGTGCCGCTCCACATCGCGCGCGGCGAAGGTCCCGAGCTCCCGCGAGGTGCCGGCCTCACGCGACGCGAGGTCACGGCACTGGGGGAGGACATCCATTTCATCCGGCTCGGGGACGGCGATCTGCGGGACCGGACGACGTCGTTTCATCGCTCCGGAGCCTACCTGGCGCTGCTGGCGATGCCCTTCCTGCTGAACGGGGCCCTCCTCGCGTGGCGTCTGCGCACGGACCGTCTGCGCGCGGACGTGGCGCGGCGACGGGCACTGGGGGCGCGGCGGGCGTTCCGTAGCGCCCTGGCCGAGGCCGCCTCCGCGCGCCGCCAGCGGGACGCGGTGGGGTTCCACGGGGCCGTGTCGCGGGCGGTGACGGGGCTGCTGGGCGATCGCTTCAACCTCGCGGCGGCGGGGCTGACTCGGGATCGCATCCGTGAGGTTCTCACCGCCGCCGGCGCGGCGGAGGAGCTCCGGTCCGAGACACAGAGCGTCCTGGACGCGTGCGATGCGGCACGGTTCGCCCCGTCGTCCGTCTCCGAGGGGGCCATGGAGGAGCTGCTCGCCCGGGCGGAGAGCCTCGGCGTCCGCCTGGAGAAGCTGCGGTGAGCCGGCGGCGGCGCTCGCCGCGGACCTGGCGCGGACTGCTGGGCGTGGCGCTCCTGGTCCTCCCCCTCGCCGCGGGAGCCGCAGATCGCACCGCCGACCTGCTCGCGGAGGGGAACCGGCGCTACGAGGAGGGCGATTTCTCCGGGGCCGCCGAGGCCTACGAGCGGATCCTGGACTACGGGGTCCGTAACGAGATCGTCTACTACAACCTCGGGAACGCACGGTTCAAGGAGGGGCGACTCGGCGAGGCGATCCTGGCCTACGAGCGTGCGCTGAAGCTGGCCCCCGGAGACCGGGAGGCAGCCGAGAACCTGGCGTACGCTTCCCGCCTGACGGTGGACCGGGTCGAGCTCCCGGAGCCCGCGTTCCCCGCGCGGGTCCTGCGCAAACTGGTGAACCTGACCGATCCCCGGGAGGACGCATGGCTGCTGCTGATCGCGACCTACCTCCTCGGCGGCGCGGCGGCGGGGGCGATCCTGACCCGATCCCGGCTCGTCCGGCGCGCCCTCGGCTACGTGGGGATCGTGCTCCTGTGCATGACGGTCTGGTCCGGCGCCCTCCTCGTCTACAAGGACCATCGCGCCCGGGGGGTGCGCCGGGGCGTGGTGCTCGTCGAGAAGGTGGACGCGCTGAGCGGACCCTCGCCGGAGAACACGTCGCTGTTCACGGTCCACGAGGGGCTGCGGGTCGACATCCGGAACCAGCGGGAGGGCTGGGTTCAGATCCTGCTGCCCAACGGGCTCAACGGCTGGGTCCCGCGCGATGCCCTGGGGATCGTGTAGCGGCGGTCCCGGCGGGTGCGGGCCCGGATGCCCTCCTGGAGATGCACGGTCCTCAGGGAACCTCGGGAGGGCGACACCGTCCCTCCCTCGAGGGTCGCCCCGAGTGCAGCCGGAGCGCCTCTGGCTCCGGGCTCACCCGACCGGACCGGCTTCGACTCCCGCAAGCGCTGCCTCAGGTCGCACCTGTCACCCTTCGTACGTTTCCATCCTGCAGCAGGTAGCGTTCACCGCTCTCCGGGCAGGTTGCCTCACCTGTCGGACCGAACTCGAGCGTGTGGCCGTACGCGCTGATCCACCCCACCTGGCGGGCAGGGTTTCCCACGACGAGGCCATGGGGAGGCACATCCCTGAGGACGACGGCTCCGGCGCCGATGAAGGCGTACTCACCGATG
>JASFRI010000123.1:0-10788 GCA_050115015.1 Acidobacteriota bacterium | reverse complement strand
TCGGACGGCACACCTCTCGAGGCACCGGATGCACGAGGAATGGTGCCGCCTGACCCCGCAGACCGCCGATGCGCTGCGCCGGACGCGGTCCGCCGGCGGGCGGATCGTCGCCGTCGGCACCACCGTGGTTCGCACCCTCGAGGCGCGGTGGGGGCCGGAGGGGCCGCGGCCGGGCGAGGGGATGGTCGACCTCTTCCTCCGGCCGGGCTGGCGCTTCCGCGCGGTGGACGTCCTGCTGACAAACTTCCACCTGCCGCGCTCGAGCCTGCTGGTCCTCGTCTCGGCGTTCGCGGGCCGGGAGCGTGTCCTCGATGCCTACCGGCGGGCCGTTGACGCCGGCTACCGCTTCTACTCCTATGGCGACGCGATGTGGGTCGAATGAGATGAGCCTCTCCTTCCGGATCCTGCACGCCGATCCCGGCTGCCGCGCCCGTTGCGGGGAGCTACGCACGGAGCACGGGACGGTCGCCACGCCCTCCTTCATGCCCGTGGGAACCCAGGGCACCGTCAAGGCCATGAGCCCGCGGGAGCTCCAGGACCTGGGGGCGGAGATGATCCTGGGCAATACCTACCACCTGCTGCTGCGGCCCGGACCGGACGTGATCCGGGAACTGGGGGGCCTGCACCGATTCGCGGCCTGGCCCCGGGCGATCCTCACGGACTCCGGGGGCTACCAGGTCTTCTCGCTGGCGGCGCTGCGTCGCATCGAGGAGGAGGGCGTGGTGTTCCGCTCCCATCTCGACGGATCCGAGCACCGCCTGACGCCGGAGAGGAGCATCCGGGTCCAGGCGGCGCTGGGCGCGGACGTGTCGATGGCGCTGGACATCTGTCCACCCTTCGGCGCTTCCCGCCGGGAGGTCGAGGCCGCGGTGGCGACGACGACCCGGTGGGCGGCGCGCTCCCGGGAGGCGGCGGCGCCGGGCCAGGCGGTGTTCGGCATCGTCCAGGGGGGCGTGTACGAGGACCTGCGGGAGCGCAGCGCGGCGGAGCTGCTGCCCCTGGACTTTCCCGGCTACGCCATCGGCGGCATGAGCGTGGGGGAGCCCGCGGCGGATCTGCGACGCGTCGCCTCCTTCACGGCGGACCTCCTGCCCGACCACCGGCCACGCTACGTGATGGGGATGGGAACGCCGGAGGACCTCCTGGAGCTGGTCGGGATGGGGATCGACCTGTTCGATTGCGTCCTGCCGACGCGGAACGCGCGGAACGGCACGCTGTTCACCAGCCGGGGGCGGGTGTCCATCAAGCGGGCCGAGCACGCTCGCGACGGGGGCCCTCTGGACGAGGCCTGCGGCTGCTACACCTGCCGCACCTTCTCCCGTGCCTATCTGCGCCACCTGTTCCGTTCCGGCGAGATCCTCGCCGCGCGGCTGCACACGCTCCACAACCTCCACTATTATCTGGAGCTGATGCGCCGCGCCCGGGCGGCGATCGTGGACGGACGCTTTTGCGCCTTCCGCGAGGCCACGCTGGCGGCGCTGGCGTCGAATGCGGTCGAGGAGACCGCGCGGGACTCCGGCGGGTGAGGGATGCGAGGAGGTGCAAGGCGATGGCGATGAGGGAGATTCTGCGGCGAGCCCTGACCCTCGCGGCCCTGGTCCTGGCCGTGGCGGTACCGGCGGCGGGAAAGGAGGAGCCTCCAGAGGCCGAGGCGGTGCCACGGGCGGTGGTCCCCCCGGACGCCGAGGAGGCGCTGGAGCGGGCCCGCGAAGCCTACGCCCTGGGTGACTGGGAGGAGGCCCTCGCGGCCTACGGGGAGGCGGAGCGGGCCGGCGCCCGCACCGGATCGATGTTCTACCGCATGGGGTACTGTCACGGGACCACGGGAAACGCCGCCGAGGCCCGGCGCTACCAGCGCGACGCCGTGCGCTACTTCGAGGACCGGATTGCCCGGAAGACCGGCGGCATCGATCCCTACTACTTCGCCGCCGCCGCCTGCATCAACACCCTCGAGGAGCCCGAGCGGGGGATTGCCTTCGCCCGCAAAGGGGTCGAGGCGGCGGAGGCCGGGACCCTCGGCGAGATGGACGGCGAGGAGTGGTTCCGCCTGGGGCGGCTCTACGGCTTCCTCCTCGAGGCTCCGGACGTGATGGACCGCGACGGACGGGTCGAACGCCAGATGCGAGCGTACCGGAGGGCCTCGGATCTGCTCGCCGCCGAGGGCTCCCGGAACCACACGTACCGCTTCCTGGCGGCCTTCGAGGTGGGCCGTTGGGCCCGGGAACAGGGGGACCGGGAGACGGCGATCGAGTACTTCAGCCGGGCCTCCTCCCAGGATCTCAGCTCCGTGCCCACGGCGACGGCGCTGAACGAGCTTGCGATGGAGGCCTGCCGCGCGGGGGAGCTGGAGCAGGCTGCCAAGGCGTGGCTGGGCATCCGGGGGCCGGGGTCGATGAAGACGCCGGCACAGTACGGGCTGAAGCTCGCACGCAAGGGCTCCCAGCTGGGCGACCTCCCCACCGAGTACCAGGGACAGGCCATCGCGGAGATGGACCGCGCCGGCCTGGAGCAGGGGATGATGGCGACGGGCGAGATCCTGCGCACGGAGGCGGTGGCCCGGCAGGCCCAGGAGAACTCGGGACAGGATCCGGAGGCGGTGGAGGCGGCGCGCCGCGCCTTCGTGGCGCTGGCGCTGTCCTATCTCATCGAGGGGCATGACATCCGCATGTTCGTGCTCGGCAACCAGATGGCGCCCCTGATCTTCCGGTAGGCCCGTGGGCGACCTCGTGCTGGCCGCGGACTCCCACCTCAACCAGGAGGTCGGGCACACGGAGCACTTCCTGCGCTTCCTGCGGGAGGTGGGGCCCACGGCGGACACCCTGATCCTCGTGGGGGACATCTTCGACCTCTGGATCGCGCGGCGAGGGCTGGAGCTGCCGTTCCATCGGGACGTCGTGGAGGCCCTGCGGGCCCTTCGCCGGCAGGGAGTCCACGTGCGCTACGTGGAGGGGAACCGCGACTACTTCGTCGCCGAGCGGCACGCGGGGGACCCCTTCGAGGAGGTGGCGGGCGACTTCCTGGTCTGCGAGCACGCCGGCCGCCGGATCCACGTGAGCCACGGCGACCTGGTCAACCTCGAGGATCGCCAGTACCAGCGCTGGCGGCGCTTCTCCAGGTCGGCGGCGACCCGGGCGGCCTTCGGCGCCCTGCCCGCGGGCCTGGCCGGACGGCTTTCGGGTTACCTGGAGCGCCGTTTCCGGACGACGAACGCGCGCTACCGCATCGGATTTCCCACGGCGCAGGCGGAGGCCTACGCCCGGCGGGCGTTCGCCGCCGGTGCCGATACCGTCGTCCTCGGGCACTTCCACGAGGCCCGGACCCTGGAGTTCGACGGCGGACGCCGCCTCTACGTCCTGCCCGGCTGGCGGGAGGATCGCTCCCACCTGCGCTTGGATGGGAGCGGGGGCGTACGGTTCGAGGCGCTGCCGGACTAGCCCGGTCCCCCGTCGGCCACGAACGCCCGGGTCCGGGAGCGGTAGGCGTCGTGCAGCCGCCGCGTAACCGGGCCCGGGTCGCCGGAGGCCACGGGCCGGTCGTCCAGGCGGACGACGGGGAGGATCTCCCGGGTGGTGCTGGTGAGGAATATCTCCTCGGCGCCGCGCAGGTCGTCGCAGGGGATGCGCCCCTCGACGGTGGGAATGCCCTCCGCAGCGGCGATCTCCAGCACCACGCCCCGGGTGATGCCGTCCAGGATGCCGCTGTCCAGGGAGGGGGTGAGCAGCGCGCCACGACGCACGAGGAACACGTTCGTGTTGTTCCCCTCGGCCACCTCGCCGCGGGCGTTCAGGAGGATCGCCTCGGGGAAGCCACGGCGGACCGCCTCCATGGAGGCCAGCAGGTTGTTCAGGAGGTTGTTGGACTTGATTCCCGGGTCGAGGGCCTCCGCGGGATTGCGCTGCACGTGAACGACCAGCGCCGAGGTCCCGTCGCGGTAGATCTCCGGGCGGACGGGTCGCAGCGGCCGCACGAGGATCACCAGGTTCGGCGGCGTCGGGCAGCGGCGGGGATCCTCGTCGACCATCCCCTCGCCCCGGCTGACCACGATCCGGATGGCGGACTCGGGGTTCGCGGCGGCGTCCAGAGCGTCCTGGATCGCCGTCTCCAGGCCCTCCCGCCAGCCCTCGAGGGGGATGCCCAAACGCATGGCGGAGCGCTCCAGGCGTCCCAGATGCCGGTCCAGCAGGAACGGCCGGCTCCCGTAGGTGCGCAGGGTCTCGTACACGCCGTGGCCGAAGAGGAACGACCGATCCAGGACGGAGATGCACGCCTCGGCGGCGGGGTATATCTTGCCGTTGACGCTGGCGACGTCGGACATGTGGCTGAGGGGATGCCCTCGGGATGAGACACTGCTTCGCGGCCGGAAACGAGCGCAGCCTACGCGAGGTCCCGAGGGGAGTCAAGGGACGGGGGGCCGGATGCATCTGATCGGGATCGGGGTGGACCTGGTGGAGGTCGCGCGGCTGGATCGCGCGCTGCGGCAGCACGGCGAGCGCTTCGTCGCGCGGGTCTACCGGGAGGAGGAGGCGCGCTACTGCCGGGACGGGGCCAGGCCCGTGGAGCGTTTTGCGGTACGCTTCGCGGCCAAGGAGGCGGTCATGAAGGCGCTGGGCACCGGCTGGGCCGCGGGGGTCGGCTTCCAACAGATCGAGGTGGTGCGGGACGGCGGGGGCGCCCCGTCGATCCGGCTCCACGGCGAGGCGCGTCGCCGGGCGGAGGCGATGGGCGTGCAGGACGTGGCGATATCCCTGTCCCATACCGCGTCGTGCGCGGTGGCCTTCGTGGTGTGCCGGGGGATCTGACGGTGGACTGTCGCCATCTCCGGGCCATGCACGGCGCCGGGCGGGAAGGGGAGTCCCGCCGCCTCTGGGCGGCCCTGGGGATCACCGCCGGCATCCTCGTGGCGCAGGTGATCGGAGGGTTCATCTCCGGCTCGCTGGCGCTGCTCGCCGACGCGGGGCACATGCTGTCCGACATCGGAGCCCTGGCGGTCGCGCTCTTCGCGCTGTGGATGGCCGCCCGGCCGGCGCCGCCGGGGAAGACCTTCGGGTACCACCGGATGGAGATCCTCTCCGCGCTGTTCAACAGCGTCCTGTTGATCGTGCTGGCGCTGTTCGTGTTCTACGCGGCCTGGGATCGCCTCCGGACGGCACCGGAGGTGCACACGCGCCCGATGCTGATCGTCGCCGGGGTGGGATTCCTGGCGAACCTGGTCGCGGTCTACATCCTGGCGGGCCGCGCCAGCGGGAGCCTGAACATCCGGGGTGCCCTGGCCCATCTGCTGGGCGACGCCGCGTCCTCGCTCGGAGTGATCCTGGGGGGAGTGCTCATGGCGGTGACGGGCTGGTACCGCGTGGACGCGCTGATCTCCATGGGGATCGGCGTGATCATCCTGGCCGGGGCCTGGAGGCTGCTGCGCGAAGTGGTGGACGTCCTGCTCGAGGCCACGCCCAGGGGTATCGACCCCCGGCAGGTAGCCGGGGCGATCCTCGAGGTTCCGGGGGTCGACCAGGTGCACGACCTGCACATCTGGAGCATCACGTCGGGAATGCCCGCCCTCTCGGGGCACGTGGTCGCGGCACCTTCCGGGGGGCGGCCGCAGGACGATCTGCTCCGCCGCGTCAAGCAGATGCTCCGGGAGCGCTACCAGATCGAGCACACGACGCTGCAGGTGGAGTCACCCGACTACGGCGACCCCCGGCAGGTCCATTGACCCCGGGGTTGCGAGCACCACGCCTCGGGCTGGCCCGGTGCAACCGGCAGGCGCTACCCGGGCGGCGTGACCTTGCGATTGAGGGCATCCGGGCGGGCGCGCACACCGACGATCGGCGCGACGCCATGGAGCGATCGGGAGCCGGTCGGCCGGACCTCTAGCGGAACCCCGGCGGGTGGGACCCGGCCCCGGGGAACGGAGGCAGGTAGAAGACCTGCCCGGCCGGGAGCTGGTAGTGGCTGAACCCGCGGCTCCCCCCCAGGTGGAAGAGCTTGTTGTGGGTGTAGGAGCCCGGCGGGTAGAGGTGGGAGATCGGGTAGGGGAAGAAGAAGCCGTAATAGGGGCTGACGCCGACGAAGGCCGCGGGGGGCGGGGCCGCCGCGACCGGCAGGATCGCGGCCTCGACGGCCTCCCGGGGGTGTGCCGCGGCCGGGGCATCGTCCTCCACCGGCGGCGGAGGGGCCGGGAGGTCCGGGCTGGTCACCCGGTTCGGGAGGCGGCCGCCGGCCGTGGTGCCGGCCATCGGCTCCCCGTCGGGGTCCAGGTTCGTCACCACGAACACGCGGCCCACATCCGGATCGTGGTCGTAGAACGCACGGAACGCCGGACCCTCGTCCCCGGTGACCGGCGCGGGCGTCGGGCCGGCGGGGAGGTCGGTCGCCGCCGGGGGCGTCGTCGCGTGCGGCTCCGGCGGCAGGAGGGCGAGGAGCAGCCGGTCCGAGGCCCCCAGGTCGCGCAGCTCCAGCCATTCCACCGGGGAGAGCGCCGGCGGGCCCTCCTCCTCGACGATGGCGAGGATCACCTCCTCGGGGAAGCCGCGGACGAGGAGCTGCCGGAGATCCTCGGCGGGCAAGCCCGACGCGGGGACGGGTGGCAGCCCCAGGAGAAACCCGGCCAGCAGCAGGCCGGCGCGCTGAAACGGACGATATCGCCGCATCGCGGGCCCCGGGCGCGGGGACCGCGGCGCCCCCGCGCGACGCGTTCATGGTAGCGCATGCACCCGTCTCGGCGAAAGCCCCGGCCGGCGGAGCACCGCGGCGGGCCGGTTCGTCTGGCGCCGCCACCGCTGTGCCGTGGGCGGCGAGTCCGGGGCCCGCCGAGGCGTCGATCGTTGCCCCTACCCTGGAGCCAGGCCGCTGGAGCGCGCGACGGCCGGCACCGGACGCTCGGGCCCGGCGTCTAGCGAAGCTCGATGATCTCCCGCCGGCGCAGGCTCTTCAGGGTCCGCAGCGCATCCACCTCCGAGAACGGCGCGATCGTCACGATGTCACGGATCTTCCACTCGCCGTTGATCCGGCTGATCAGGAAACCCTCCTGTGGCGAGAGCCGTTCCGAGGTGAGCTGCTCGAGGGGCTTGCGGAGGTACGGCACCCGCTCCCCCGGCAGATGGTAGCGGTAGGTCCGGTCCACGAACGCGTCCTGGATCTCCTTGAGGAGGCTCCGCAGCGCGGGGGTCCCCTCGCGGTCCTCGACCGCCGCGCGCTGCACCAGGTCCAGGGCCTCCTCGTAGGCGCCCTCCGCCGCCAGGCGTCTCCCCTCCAGGAGGGGGTCCTCGTAGCTCGGCGGGGATACCGTCCCCCCCTCCACCCGCGCCTGGACGTGCTTCAGGATGACCACGTGCCTCATCTGGTAGAGCAGATGGATGACCTCGCAGGCGACGAACTCCGCCATGTGCAGCTCCATCGCGATGTCGATGATGCTGCGGTTCCCGTCGATGCACTCCCAGATCGCCCGGCGGCGCCCGTTGGCGAGGAACTCGGGCCCGGGTGCGGACTCTGCCCGGCCCACCACGGTCAGCATGGTGCCGAAGACGCGCTTGATCTGCTGCAGCTCGTCGTAGCGTCCGAGCCCCTTGAGCAGGACGTCGTCGATCTTCACCGTGATGGGCACGAGGTTCTCGGAGGCGATCTCCCCGGCCCGGAACTCGAAGTGCGCGTTGTCCCAGAGGAACAGGCTGAAGATGGTCTCCTCCGCCTTGAGGACGAGGTAACGCTTGAGGTCCTCCTCCCCGAGGGTGCCGACCATGATCAGGATCTTCCCCAGAAGGACCCCGGTGTCCGCCTGGACCTCCATGCCGCGCTTCAGGTCCTCCTCGGTGATCGCACCGTGGCTCAGCAGGAACTGCCCCAGGTGCTCCGTGGGGTCCTCCGAGGCGGAGGAGACGATGTCACCGCTCCGGAAGAAAATGCGCTTCGTGTACGCGGGCCCGCGGACGGAGAGAGTGCCGGTCTTCTGTGCGGTGTGTAGCCACTGCAGCAGGTCCGGCAGGCTCATCGTGTCCAGGGTGCCGCTCAGGCTCATGGAACCTCGCCGACGACGCGCAGGGGGAGCGTCCGGAAGGAGGGGGGTGCATTCCGGCAGGCGGCGACCCCCCGCACGCGAAATGTAGCCCTGGGATTGCCGGGGGTCAACGGTTTGGGAATCAGTGGGATGCGTGGTTCCGGGACACCACGGTCCGGTGTGGATTGACGGGATCGGGGCCGGCGGGCAGAATGGGCCTCCGTGCGCCCCGGCCCCGGCCGGGTTTCCCGTCAGGAGCCCCCACATGAGCGAATCGACCCCCCCCGAATCCGCCATCGATGCCCTGCTCCGCGAGAACCGCCGCTTCGCACCGCCCGAGGGGTTCGCTCGCGCCGCCCGTGTGTCGGATCCCGCCATCTACGACCGGGCCGGCAGGGACCCGGAAGCGTTCTGGGAGGGCTTCGCCTCGGAGCTGGAGTGGTCCCGGCCCTGGACCCGGGTGCTCGAGGGGGAGGCGCCCCGCTGGAGCTGGTTCGTGGGGGGCAGGCTGAACGCATCCGTGAACTGCGTCGATCGGCACCTCCGGACCGGGCGCCGCGACCAGGTGGCGATCCACTGGGAGGGGGAGCCGGGGGACCGCCGCAGCCTCACGTACGCCGAGCTGCACGGGGAGGTGACTCGCTGCGGGGCCGCCCTGCGGGACCTGGGCGTCGAACGGGGCGACGTCGTCGCCCTCTACATGCCGATGATCCCGGAGCTCGCGATCGCGATGCTGGCGTGCGCGAGGATCGGGGCGGTCCACTCGGTGATCTTCGGCGGGTTCTCCGCCGAGGCGCTGGCGGAGCGCATCCGGGACGCTGGTGCCAAGGTGTTGATCACGGCGGACGGCGGCTACCGCCGGGGCGGGGCGGTGCTGCTGAAACAGGCTGCGGACGCGGCGGTGGCGGCATGCGCGTCGATCCGGCACGTCGTCGTGGTGCGGCGAGCCGACTTTCCGATGGAGATGACCGCCGGACGCGACGTGTGGTGGCACGAGATCCTGGGGGAGGCTTCCCCCGACTGTCCTCCCGAGGAGATGGACGCGGAGGACATGCTGTTCATCCTCTACACGTCCGGCACCACGGGCAAGCCGAAGGGGATCGTCCACACCACCGGCGGCTACCTGACCGGTGTCTACGCCACCACGCGGTACGTGTTCGATCTGCGGGACGAGGACGTCTACTGGTGCACGGCCGATATCGGCTGGATCACGGGGCACTCCTACATCGTCTACGGCCCGCTGGCCGCGGGGGCCACCCAGGTGATGTACGAGGGTGCGCCCGACTGGCCGGATCGGGGCCGGATGTGGGATCTCGTGTCGCGCTACGGGGTGAGCATCTTCTACACCGCTCCGACCGCCATCCGCGCGTTCATGAAGTGGGGGGAGGAATGGCCGGCCAGCCACGACCTCTCCTCGCTCCGGCTCCTCGGGACCGTGGGGGAGCCGATCAACCCGGAGGCCTGGGTCTGGTATCACCGGAACATCGGGGGGGAGAGCTGCCCCATCGTGGACACCTGGTGGCAGACGGAGACCGGCCACATCCTGATCTGCCCGCTGCCCGGCATCACCGAGACGAAGCCGGGCTCGGTCTCCCGCCCCTTCCCGGGCATCGACGCCACCGTCCTCGATCCCGGTGGTCGGGAGGTCGAGGCGGGGGGCGGCTACCTGGCCATCCGGCGTCCCTGGCCCGGCATGACCCGGGGGATCTTCGGCGACGAGGAGCGCTTCCGGCAGACCTACTGGAGCCGCTGGGACGGCATCTACTTTCCCGGCGACGGGGCGCGGCGGGACGAGGACGGCTACCTGTGGGTACTCGGCCGCGTCGACGACGTCATGAACGTCGCGGGCCACCGCATCGGCACGGCGGAGGTGGAGTCGGCCCTCGTGGAGCATCCCGCGGTGGCCGAGGCGGCGGTGGTGGCCGTGCCGCACGACGTCAAGGGACAGGCCATCGCCGGCTTCGTCACGCTCCGGGAAGGACAGGCGGGATCGGAGGCCCTCGAGGAGGAGCTGCGCCGTCAGGTGGTCAAGGCGATCGGCGCCATCGCGCGGCCGGAGCTGATCCTGTTCACGGCGGACCTCCCCAAGACCCGCTCGGGGAAGATCATGCGGCGCCTGCTTCGCGACATCGCCGAGGGCAAGGCACTGGGAGACACCACCACCCTGGCCGACCCCGCGGTCGTCCAGCGTCTCAAGAAGCAATACGAGAACGCCGAGGGCTAATAGAGTGTCCCCTTCTACTTGCGGCGGAACTTGTCCCTGAGGCGGCGGAAGAAGCCCTTCTTGTGTTGCGGGCAGTCTTCCTTCGGCTCGCTGCCCTCGGCGAAGACCTCGACGCGGGGGCCCGGGCACCCGCGGACCGCCAGCAGGCCGGTGGCGGGGTCGACCATCTCGTAGACGATCCCTTGGGGCTCGCGGAAGCCGACCCGGCTTCCGGCCCGGCCGGCGCGTTTCATGAAGTCGACCCAGATCGGCAACGCCCCGGTCGCACCGGTCAGGCCGGTGCGCGCGTTGTCGTCGTACCCGACCCACACCATCGCCAGCAGATCGGGCGTGTAGCCCACGAACCACGCGTCGCGCGTATCGTCCGTGGTGCCGGTCTTGCCGGCGGCGATGCCCTCGAAGCCGAGCCGCCGGGACGACGCGGCGGTGCCGTCCTCTATCACGCCCTGCAGCACGTGATTGACGAGGAAGGCCGAGCGAGGATCGATCGCGAGCGTCCGCCGGACCTGACGCGTCTCGAGCGGCGTGCCCTCGAGATCGGTGACCTCCTGGACGATCAGGGGTGAGGTGCGAT
>JASFRI010000122.1:0-10838 GCA_050115015.1 Acidobacteriota bacterium | reverse complement strand
CTGCTGGCAAGCTCTCCTCGCCTCGCCGCGTACCGCTTCATGGTCCCGGCGATGCCCGCCGCGGTCGCGGCGCTCCTGGCGGGCTCGGCACTGCCCTTCCAGTTTCCCTCCGAATTCCAGAAGCCGACGGACCGCGTGCTCTATTACCGCGAGGGCCTGGCCGGGACCACCAAGGTGTTCGAGGACCGGGACAACGGCGCCAAGCGGATGAGCATCGACGGGATCGTCATCGGCGGGACGGAGTTCACCGACTACAAGCAGCAGGTCCTCGCGCACCTGCCGAAGGTCATCCTCGAGGAGTACCGGACGGAGCTCTCCATCGGCCTCGGCTCCGGCATCCTCATCGGCGAGAGCCTCCGCCATCCGGGGCTCCAGCGCCTCGTCTGCGTCGAGATCGAGCCCTCGGTGGTGGAGGGGGCGGCACATTTCGCCGCCGAGAACCACGGCGTCCTGGAGGACCCGCGCGCCCGGATCGTGATCGACGACATCGCGGACTTCCTGCGAACCCACCCGGAACGCTACGACATCATCTCCGCCGACGAGAAGACCGCGGACCGCTACGCGTCCAACGGGTTCTCCTTCTCGTCGGATTACTACGCGCTGCTCCGCTCGCACCTGACGGATCGGGGGCTGGTGATCCAGTGGCTGGCGAATCAGCTGCCGACCAGCCAGTACCGGATGGTGCTCGCCACCTTCGCGGCGTCCTTCCCGGAGGTGAGGCTCCTCTACCTGCCGGCGGTCGACAAGGGCGGCCCGGTGAACACGTTCCTGGTCGGGTCCCTCGAGCCGCTGTCGCTGGACCCGGCGGCGATGAACGAGCGCCTGCGGCGGGAAACCGCGGCCTTCGACGGCTGGCGACGGTACGGGATCGACAGCGCCGAGGCGATCCTCGCCCACTACGTCGCCGACGGCCCGCCGGTACGCGCGGCCACCGTGGACGCGCCCCGCAACAGCCTGGAGTTTCCCCTCTATGAATTCTACTCGCCCCGGGAGTACGCGGTGCCGCTGAACGAGCGGGTGCTGCGCAACCACGAGTTCCTGGTGCCGTTGCGGGCGGCCCATGGCGCCCCCACCCTGTCCGCGGCGGACGAGGGGCGGCTCGCCTCGGCGGCCCGGGGCGAGACCGAGTTCCTGGACGGCCTGGCCCTGCAGCTGGCCGGCTCCCCTCACGAGGCGATCGCCGACCGCTACGGTCGCGCCGTGGCGATCGCGCCGTGGAACCGCAACCTGCGGTCGCAGGTCGTCTCCTACCTGTGGAACGTGGCCGGCGTGCGCTACCTCGCCGGCGACGCCACGGGGGCGCTCCCGCTTCTGGCGGAGGCGGCACGCCTCGTCCCCGACCACGGGGAGGTCCGCTACTACCACGGGCTGGCCCTGCTGCGCGCCGGATCCGAGGGACCCGGGCTGGAGGAGATGCGGGCCGCCGTGGAGCTCCGCCCACGGCTGCTCCCTCCCCGGCGCGTCCTGGCCTCGGCGCTGGGGCGGCGCGGCGACCTCGACGCGGCGGCGGCGCAGCTCGAGGCCATCCTGGAGATCGACCCGGAGGACCTCTTCGCCCTCGTGACCTACGGAAACCTCCTGGCCGAGGGATGGTCGAGGCCCGCGGAGGCCCGACGCTACGTGGAGCGGGCGGCCCGGATCGCCCCGGCGGACCCCGCCGTCATCGACCTCCGCGCCTGGGTCGCGTACCTGGAGGGCCATCGGGAGGCGGCACGCCGGATCGTCCGCGAGGGCGGAAGCTACTACGAGGGGAATCCGCTCTACGAGGGGCGCCGGTCGCGCATCCTGGAGTGAGCCCTGGAGGCTCCAGGCCTAGCGGATGATCGTGAAGATCTGGACCCGGCTGTTGCCACGATCGGCGACGAACAGCAGGTCCTTCCCGACCGTCAGCCCGGAGGGGTAGCGCAGGAAGCCCTCCTTCCAGCCCAGGGCGGACTCCCGGCCCTGGAACGAGCCGTCCTGGCCCAGGATGACGATCCCGGACCCATGATCGTCGGCCAGGTAGAGATGTCCCTCCCCGTCGGTCGCGATCCCCGCCGGCAACGTCATGTCCTCCGGCATCGGCTCCGTGAGCGGCCCGAAGGCGGCGTCGGCGCTCCGGGCGACGAGCACGCGCCGGGCGATGGCGTCCACGGCATAGACATTTCCCGCCGCGTCCACCGCCACATCCGCCAGCGACCGCGCGAAGGGGCCGTAGGCCACCTCGCGCCGCAGGGCTCCGTCGGGACCCAGCACCAGGAGCCGACCCGACACGGCCTCCAGGGCGTACACGTTTCCCGTCCGGTCCACATCGAAGGACCGGACGAGCGGATCCAGCCGCCCCGGCTCCGGGACGTCGAGGTACCCCAGAAACTCCCCTGCGGCCGACAGCCGGACGATCCGGTGCGAGCGGCCATCCAGCACCAGGAGCTCCCCGCCCGGGACAAAGCGGACGTGAACCGGATAGGGCACCTGAATCGTGCGGATCTCCGAGGCGAACTCGACCCGGTCGCCTCCCACCCGGTAGAGAAGGACGCGGCGGTTCCCGGTGTCGGCGATCGCCAGCAGGGAGTCGCCGTCGAACCCGACCCCCGCGGGCCCGTCCATTCCCACGCCCGCGGCGTCGAGATAGAGCGCGGCGGTCGGCCGCAGCCGCACCTCCTGCGCGTGCAGGGCGCTCAGGCCCGCCATCACGAGGACCAGGACAACGCGGAAGGTTCGCATCAGCTCACCGTTGCATCTGCTGGTGGCACTGGACGCACATGTCGCCGCCAAGGTCCAGATGGGCCAGCGCCTTGAACGGCGACCCGTGCGGCCGGTGGCAGCTCGAGCAGCCGAGCGTCAGGTTGGGGTTGCGCGGATCCGCCACGTCGGGACCGATGGGGTGCGACGAGTGCGTCTCCCAGTCGTGGCAGCTCCCGCAAAGCTGCAGGTCGTCCGCCGCCTGCACCAGGAAGGGGTGATCCGCCGCGTGCGGCTCGTGGCAGGCGGTGCACTCCCCCGTCGCCACCGGCGGATGGGCCTCCATCGAGCCCGCGACCGCCTCGAGGACGTCGCCGTGACAGCCGCCGCACAGGGTCTCGGGCGGCGCCACCAGGAGGGCGGCCTCGTCGGCCCCGTGGGGCGCGTGACAGTTCGCGCAGGCGGCCCCCTCCATCACCGGCCAGTGGAGCTCGGGGCGGGCGTAGACCTCGTTGATCACCTCGCTGTGGCATCCCGCGCAGAGTGAGACCCCGGGACTCCGCCGCTGCAGCGGATCCGCCGACCCGGGGTCCTCATGGCACTGGCTGCAGAGGCGATTCGCAACGGGCTCGTGCAGCCGTGCCAGCAGGATGCCGGAGCGATTCGAGCCGTGCGGGTCGTGACAGGAGGTGCAGTCGGAGCCCGCCACGGGATAGCCTCCGTGACGCTGGACGAAGGACGCCTGGCTCACGTCGTGGCAGCCGGCGCACAGGTCGCCCACGTCCTGACGCAGGAGCGCGACGGTCTCTCCCGAGGCGTGCGGGTCGTGACAGGCAAGACAGTCGTCCACCGCCGGCGCGTGCTGGAACTCCTCCCCTTCCACCTCCGCCTGCTTGTCCGCATGGCACGCGTAACACAGTTCGTTGCCGGGATACAGCAGGTTGTTCGCATTGGGGGAAGCGTGCGGATCGTGGCAGCCGACGCAGCCCGCCTCGGCGATGGCCGGGTGCACGCTGACCGGCTCCGCCGGCAGCAGGTCGTCGTGGCAGCCAGCACAGATGCGAGCCGGGTCGTCGGACAGCAGCTGGCCGTGGGAGGAGGCGTGGGGGCTGTGGCAATCGGAGCACTCGCCCGCCTTCACCGGCGTGTGCACCGACCGCTGCTGGAGCTGCTCCTCCAGGTCCGAATGGCAGCTCAGGCAGATCGGGCCCCGGGCCCCGGGCTTCAGGTGGTACGGGTTCGTCCCCTGACCGTACGCCGGTCCGGCGAGGAGCGGCGGCAGCACCAGTCCGGCGAGCAGGAGAACGCTAGGGCGTCTCATGGCACTCCTCGCAGGCCTCGGCGGCGAAGGGGGCATGCTCCACCGCCTGGAAGAGACGGCGATCGGTGGATGCATGCGGGGCATGGCAGCCCGCGCAGTTCATGATCGACGGATCGATCCGCAGGTGGGCGGTGGAGAAGGCCTCGTCCGCGAGATCGTGACAGTCACCGCACAGCTCGACGGGCTTCCGGGCCAAGAGCGCATGCTCCACGGAGTCATGGGGCTGGTGGCAGCGCAGGCAGTCCCGGGCCGCCGGCGGATGGACCTGCTGCGACGCCATCCGCTCCTGGAGATCACCGTGACAGGAGTAGCAGAGCTCCGGGCCACCGGCGACGAGCAGCCGGTTCAGCTTCGCCTTGTGCGGGCTGTGGCAGGCGGTGCAGCGGCCCTCCTCCACCGGCGAGTGGACCGCGGCTCCCTCCTGGAGGATGTCGTCGTGGCAGGCCATGCAGAGCTCCTGCTGGGGGGCCAGGATCATGCCCGCCAGATCCGAGGCGTGGGGATCGTGGCAGAGGCTGCACTCCCCGCCCTCGAAGGGCATGTGCGCGACCTCCCCCGTCCCCACCTCGAGCAGATCGCCGTGACACCCCGCGCACAGATCCGGCTCCCCGGCCTTGAGCAAGGCCGTCTCATCCGAGCCGTGGGGCGCGTGGCAGGCGATGCAGTTGCCCACCAGGACCGGGCGATGGATGTCCGTCTTCTGGAAGTCGAGCTCCGCCTCGCCGTGACACTCGTAGCAGACCCGGTCGGGCCGGTCATGGAGGATCGCGACGCTGTTGGAGCCGTGCGGGTCATGACACGTCGTGCACATCCCCTCGGCGAAGGGTGGATGCTCCACCTTCACCGGCCGGGCCTCGCCATGGCAGCTCTCGCACAGCGCCGCCTCCGCCTCCCGGAGGAGCGGTTGCTCCGCCGAGGCGTGCGGTCGGTGGCAGGAGAGGCAGCCGTCTCCCTCGGTAAGGGCTGCGTGGGGACGACTCCGGTGCTCCGCTTTCTCGACATGACATTCCACGCACAGGTCGTTGCCCGTCCGGGCGACGAGGGCCGGGCCGTCGGAGGCGTGGGGATCATGGCAGACGGTGCACATCCCGGCCTCGAACGGCTCGTGGGGGGTCTGCCCCGCCGGCACGGCATCGGGCCCGTCGTGGCACTGCGTGCAGAGCTCCTCCTCGTCGGCGGTGAGCGAGAACGGCGATGCGGCGTCGGGGGCGGCGTGGCATACCTCGCAACCGCCCTCCGCCACCGGCGGGTGCAGGCTGGTGCGCAGCAGCTTCGGCTGGACGGCGGAGTGCGGGTCGTGGCAGGTGGTGCAGTCGCGATCCTGGACCGGGTACCCGGCGTGCGCCTTCGCCAGCCCGGAGTCGTGACAGGTGAGGCAGAGCTCGGCCTTCGGGGCCAGCAGCAGCTGGGGCTCGTCGGAGCTGTGCGCCGCATGGCAGGCGCCGCAGCCATCGCTCTCGAGCACGGGATGGACCACGGCCTTCTGGAACGGCGCCGGGTCATGGCAGGTGTAGCACGCCTGCGGCCCCTCCGCCCGCAGCAGGTGTTCCATCGGCGATGCGTGGGGATCGTGGCAGTCGGAGCACTCCCCGGTACGCAGGGCGGTGTGGACCATGGCCTTGTCCAGGCCCAGCGACTCCCGGTCGTGACACTCCAGGCAGAGCTTGCTCCCCTCCTGCTTCAGCAGCAGCGCCGGGACCAGGCCATGCCGGAGGTGACAGGTCTCGCACCCGTCGTCCTTCATCCCCGGATGCTGCACCTTCATGCCCGCGTATTCCTCTGCGAAGTCCTGGTGGCAGTCGAGGCAGCCCTTGCGCTCGAAGGTCCGCTTCTTCGCCAGGGCGGGCACCGCCGGGAGCGCCAGGAGCACGGCGACCACCAGCAGCGGCCGGAGGAACCGCTCGATCCGCACCGGTGTCACCGGCCCTCCGCCGAATCCAGGCCGAGCAGCTCGCGCATCTCGGCGGCGTCCACGTAGACCTGGACCTCGGAGGCCTCCCGCAGCCTTCCCATCCACTCCTCCAGCGCCTGCTGCCGCTTCCGCGCGAAGACGCGGACGGCGAGCTGCTTGCGGATGTCTTGATACTCCTGGGGACGCGACGGGAACTGCCTGGTGATCCAGAGGACCAGGAACACGTCGCCTCCGGGTTGCTCGCAGAAGCGGTAGTCCCCGCCGATGGCCCCGGCCACGGCCTCCCGGACGGCATCGGGCAGGCCCGGCACCGGGAGCAGGGTCCCGTTGAAGCGCCATTCGGGGTCGATCGCCTCCGGGTCGATCTGGCCCGCGGCGTTGGCGCGCATCCACTTCAGATCCGCGCCCTGGCGAAGCTTGTCCAGGGCGCTCTGGGCGTCCTCGCGGCGCCCGAAGGCCAGGCTCTCGATCCCCATCATCTCGGGGGTGGAGTACTCGTCCGGGTGCTCGGCAAGGTACGCGCGCAGCTCGTCATCGCTGATCTTCACCTTCGGATCGATGACCTTGCTGACGAAGGTGCTGAACAGGATCCCGTCCTCCCCCGCCCGGAGCGATTGCTGGAACTCGGGCCGGTCCTCGAGCCCCAGGCGCCTCGCCTCCATGAGGACCGCCCGCTCCTGGATCATCCGGTCCAGGATGACCGGGGCGGACTCCGCCGCCCGTCCCTGCTCCACGGCCCGCTCGAGGCCGTGGAACATCTCCTTCTCGATGCGCTGCGTCAGCTGGCCGACGGTGATCGGATCCCCGCCGCGGATCTTCACGAGGGGACGCGTGTCCGCCCGGAGCGCATCCAGGTCCGTCTCCGGGGAGTCGAGCCCGAGGGAGTCGAAGAGCTCCTCGTCCACGGTGGCGTACCGCTTCCGCAGCTCGATGGCGTACTCCCCCAGCGCGGCCTGCTGTCGTCGCGAGAGGGCCTCCGCCTCCGCCTTCGCCCGCGCCTCGGGGTCCTCCGGATAGCGCATCCGGATGAGGCGGACCACCGCCGCGCCGTCCTGCAGGGGGATGGGCTCGCTGACCTGGCCCGGCTCGAGCCCCAGCACCGCCACTGCCACCTGCGACTGCATCTCCGAGAGCGGGAACGCCTGCGGTGCCTGGTAGGCCGTCGCCTCCCCCTTCACCGTCAGCGTCTGCGCCTCCGCGCCGAAGTCCGCCCCGGCCTTCACCGACGCGGTGAATGCCGTTGCCGCCTCCACGGAGGGGAACAGGACGGACTCGACCTCGGCCTCGCGGACCGCCTCCCGGTAGAGCCGATCGGCCTCATCCGGATCGCCCCTCGTGATGTCCTCCACCTGCTCCTGGACCACCGCGTCTCGCACGAGACCCAGGCGGAGCGCCTCCATCTGCTCCGGGATGCCGGGCAGCTCGTCCAGGCCGATGCTGCGGGCCTCCTGGAGCACCAGGCGGACGTTGATGAGACGGTCCAGGACCGCTCCCGGATCGGCACCGCGGATCATCCGATCCGGCTGCGCGACCCCCTCGTGTCCCGCGGCGAGCTGCTGGAGGAGATCGTCCAGCGTGATGGCCTCGCCGTTCACCGAGGCGATCGCCTCCACGCCGTCGATCTTCGGTAGCTTTGCCGTCGCGCAGGGGATCGCCCCGATCAGGATCGGGATCAGGAGCAGCAGCACCGCGCGGGGACTCGGGATCGGGGATCGTCTCATGGCTCTCTATGGCTCCGGAGAAGCTACCATCGGCGCTTGATGTGGTCAATTCTCGAGGTGCGGCGCCATCGCGATTGACGCCGGCAATCGGCCGGCGCCGTTCAGAAGTTGTCCTCTGCAATCGACACGCCAACGTCGTCGCGGATGGCCTCCATCGCCTCGGCGGAATCGCGGAACAGGGAGACGAGGGCGGCCACCATCCTGGACGTCAGCTCGTGGGCGGTCGGAACCCGCCCGACGTCGAAGAAGAAGACGTCCTCGTTCCCGCGGGTGTGGCTGATGGAGGCCCAGACCACCTGACGGGTCGGGACGTCCATGACGCGGACATCGAAGTCGACCACCGGGTAGAGCGAGCCGGCGCCGGCCTCCTGGTAGGTGGTGACCTCGCCGAAGATCAGACGGTCGAGATCCAGCTCGGCATCGAGGATCCCCGCCTGCGGGACCGAGGGCCCTTGCGGCTGGATGAGCCGCGACTCCAGGAGGGTCTGCCGGACCACGCCGGGCTCGATCACCTGGAACCCCGCCTGCGTCAGCCCCTCGATCACGAGATCCGTGACGATCTCCCCGGCGTAGGGCATGGTGCTCGCGTTGGACAGCGGAAGCACGGCGATCCGGGCTCCCTCGGCGCCGAGGACGGGGATCGAGGGAGCGCTGAAGTGGACCTTCGGCCGGAACCGCCTGGCGGGCCGGCGGTCGGCCCCGTCCGCCTCGACGGCCGGCTCCCCGGGAACCTCGGCCTGGCGGGCGGCCGCGGTCCCGATCGCGCGGACGGTCCGCCCCAGGATCGTCTCGATGTCGTCCATGAGGCCGAGCCCCAGGAACCCCGGCGCGGCGTCTCCGGAGGCCGACGCGCTCCCCGCCCACAGGATCCGGGGCTCCTCCCCGGTGGAGACGAGCCGGGCGGTGAGCGCCGCCTTGGGCGGTATCCGCTCGGCATAGAGGTCCAGGGACGTGATCAGGACCGCCCGGACGCCGGTCTCCTCCGCGAGGGCCCGGGCGAGCTCGCCGTTGATGCCCCCGACGTAGCGCATCCGGTGCCGCCGCATGAACGCCTCGAGGTCCTCCGGGACCAGGACCGAGACACCCTGCCAGACCAGCTGCGCGGTCAGGTCCGCCTGGATCCGGTCCACGGGTGCGGCCGCGTCGGAGCGGTTCTGGAGCGGGAGCACGGCGAGCCCGGGCGGTGCGCCCCCTTCGGGCCCGGCCCGGGCAGGCAGCGCCGCGAGGATCAGGGCCGACAGCAGCAGCGGAAGGCCGCGTCCCGGCTCGCCGCCCCTGCCCACCCCGCTCCTCCCGCCGCGCATCCGACGCCCGGGCTAGGGGATGTTGAACAGACGGTCGAGCAGATCCTCGACCGTCTGCGAGACGACGATGTTCATCGGCTTGCCGCCGCCCCCCATGAGGCGTTCGCCGGCGCCGATGCCGCCCCGGGTCGCCGCGGCGCTCCAGACCTTGCGGCCCGACTGCCCCTCGAACATCGTCACGCGCACCGAGCAGACGTCCCCGGAGGCGGAGGCGGAGCGCACCTGCCCGTACTCCAGCACGACGCCGGTGATCACCGCGTCGGCGCCGACGTTCTGGGCCAGGCTGACGATCTCCTCCGCGGTGGGCGCCATGGGGTTCTCCGGGGAGACCCGGGAGATGGCCCGGCGCACCTCCCCGGGCGGGTGGACGTAGAACGCCTCGCTGGCCTGGAGCATGGTGGAGAAGACCTCCCGGACGGTCTCGCCAGCCTTGCCCGAGGCCGAGAGGTTGTCGAAGGGCAGCACGGCGACGGACTGGATGAGGCCGAAGTCCATGTTCGGGTCGTGGAACACCGATTCGCCGCCGCGGTGCTTCTTGCTGCATCCGGCCACGGAAACGGCCAGGACGATCCAGGGGATCAGGGCCAGTCGGGTGCGGGTCATCGCCAGGTTCCTCCCACGTCGGTTGTGCTCATCTCAGAAGGTCCACCTCAGGTTCGCCTGGATCGTGTCGAACTGCCTGCGCTCCTGGGCGGTCGTCCGCTCCTGTCGCAGGACCCCGCCCTCGACCCAGCGTCCCTTCGGGAGGTTCCAGCGGATCGTGGCGGAGGTGATGGTCGAGTTCTCGTCGAACTGGGACCGGAACTGTTCATCATATCGCAGCGTGATCTGCAGGCTCCCGCTCGGAAAGGGGCTCCACGAGATGCTGTAGTTCCCCAGGGTCCGGTCCTCGACCAGCTCCTGCTGCTCCCACCGGTACGAGCCGTACAGGTAGAGGGCCTGGAAGGGCCGGTACGACAGCGAGACCTCCTCGGCTTCGAGGTTGTTCTGGATGGCCGGGTTCGTGGCCCCGCCGGGCCGGTCCGTACGCCGCAGCTGGTAGAGGACCGTCGCCGTGAACGTCGGATGTGGCAGGAACAGGAAGGTCGCGTTGACCTGATCGGAGTCGGTTTGCTCCCCTTCGGTGTTCCTCCGGTTCGTGCCGAGCCCCAGCTCCATGCTGATCCCCTCGTAGAGGTCCGCGGAGGTCTGCAGGTAGAGCGAGTTGAACCTCGTGTCGAATCCCCCCGGGTCGCTGTAGGTGGTCCGGACGCCGCTGAATACCAGGGTCTGGCGCAAGGTGGGAAACCAGCCGGCACGGAGCGAGGCGGTGTACGGGTAGGACACGAAATCCCCCAGCGAGGGATCCATGCCGTCCTCGCGCGCGGCGCGGGCCGAGACCGAGAGGATCCGGTTCAGCTGCTTGCTGAACGACAGGGCGTTGGAGACGGAGGTCGCCGACGGCTGCCCGTCGGGCCAGATCCCGAAGTACGAGAAGTCATAGTAGAAGCTCTCCCGGGCGAGGAGCTTCACCCGGGCGTTCCCGCTGAACCGGTGGGTCTTCAGGCCGGGCTCGTCGGGCAGATCGTCGGAGGCCACCCGGTCGAACGCCTCCAGCTCTGTGACGAAGATGAACGGAAACTGGTCCGCGGAGGGATCGCCGAGGTCCAGGGGCGCGGTGACGACCTTGAGGTAACGCGCCTCCACGTCGTCGAACAGCAGGTCGAAGCGCGTGTCCAGGGGAGTGAACGTGGCGCTCGCCGTCCCCTCGAGGACCCATTGCTCGTTGTCGGCACTGGAGTAGACCTGCCAGACGAAGGACGAGGAGACCTCCACGGGCAGGGTCTGGTCCACCCAGACCCGGAGCGTGTCCACGTTGCTGGGCACGGTGAGGTCCAGGCCGATGTTGCGCAGCGTGTCGTCGCCGCCCGGAGGGGGCA
>JASFRI010000121.1:0-10858 GCA_050115015.1 Acidobacteriota bacterium | reverse complement strand
CAGGAACCGCCGTTGCTCCTCCAGCTCCGCAGTCCGACGAAGGATGGCCTCTTCCATCGATTGGTTGAGCCGGCTGAGCTCCAGCCGCGCGTCGGAGAGCTGCAGGAAGGCGGCGCGGAGCGAGAGCCCGGAAATCTGCAGCACCCCCAGGAACAGGGCCAGGAAGATGAGTGACATGTTGGTATCGGCGTCGACGAAGGGGCCCGAACCGGACCTGGTCGCCGCGATCGCCACGGCGCCAACGACCAGGACCGCCACGGAAACCACCCGCTTGTCCAGGCGTACCGCCGCCCAGATGATCAGCGGGAGGGGAAGGAAGACGGGAATCAGGCTACCGGCCCCCCGGGGGAAAGGGTTGACGAGGGCGATGGCCGCGCTGGTCGCGGCGGCGACGAGCACGCCCGCGGCCTCAAGCCCGCTCCAGGTCCGGGGACGGCGGGGACGGGCCATCCAGATCACAAGGGCCGAGCCGACCACGACATAGCCGATCAGATCGCCCACATACCAGGTCCACCAGGAGTAGAGCGAGGCGCCTCTCGCCAGCATGCCGCCGAGTCGTAGGGCGCTGACTCCCAGACTGGCGGAGATCAGACAAGCCGGAAGGCCGCTCGCGGCAAAGCGGAAGACGCCCCGTACGGTCTCGAACGGATAGGAGGTCCCGGACCAGCGGCGAACCAGCTCACCGCCCGCGAGGGCCTGGAGCGTGGCGCCCACCGAGGTCACCGCGCCGATGGCGATCACATGGGCCGGCGGGACCGGGCCGGCGGAGCCCAGAAAGGGCAACGAATTGCCGATCAGGTGCCCGATCCAGATACCCGGCCAGACCCGCCGCCCCCGGACCAGCACGCAGGCAACCGCGAGACCCGCAGACGGATAGACCGCCGTGACGGCCCCGGGCTCGATGGCGGTGAGCTGTCCGACCCATACCAGTGCCGCGTAGGCCACGGCCACCGCCACGACCTCCCCGGGCAGGCGGAGCGCGGCACGGAAACGCGGATCCCGCGCCGCATCGTCCGCTTCGGACCCGGCAGTCCTGGATCTTGCTCGCGAGCGTGAACTGAGCATGACGCTCCGGCCCGTACGGGGCCCCGACACGAGGGCCTCGACAGAATGGTGGACTGGATGCAGTCATTGTCGCACGCCGGCGTTTGCCCCGGCAAGAAGCCCGCTGTGGCCGGAGAGACCGCTCCTTCCGGCATCTGGGGGAGGAGAGACGTCCACGACCGCGGATCCGACCCAGCAGGAAGAGCGGAGGTCACGGAACACCGGCTGGCGTCGAGGAGCTCGATCGACTTGCCCATCGGCACCATCACACTGTCAGGATGGGAGAGCGGGTGCATGGCACCGGTGGGTGGAGCGAATTGGACGGGGGTCGGGCCCGCGCGTCCCCCCGGAACGCGCGGGCCCCCGTGGTGCTGCGCGGGAGACACAACCGGCAAGTCGGTTCAGGGACAGCCGTCGGCGTCGGACTCCTCCACCGTCAGAGAGCCCTCGTCCAGGCCCCACAGACACTGCCGGATGGCGAAGCCGCCGCTGCCGGGCCACTCGATCCGGACGTCCACGCTGCCGGGCTTCCCGAGACCGAAGGTCAGCGTGTGCTCGTTCTGCGAGGTGAAGCCCCCGGTCGCGCTCACCTGCTGGTATCCCCGGAGGTGATTCGCCTCCCCCAGATGACCGCTATCGTACACCGCGACCCGGGCGCCGACCGCGTCACGGTTGGAGTAACCCGAGCCCAGCTCCGCGAACCTGCCGACCAGGTCGAGCCGGAGGAAGCGATCGGACCCGATCTCGTTGGTCCAGAGCTCGTTCTGATACGGTGAGTGCTCGTTACCCACCGCCAGGTCGAGGTCGCCATCGCCATCCGGATCACCCCACGCCACGCTGTCGGTGCTCCCCAGTCCGAACCGAGGCTTCTCCGTGAACTGCCCCTTGCCGTTGTTCACGTAAAGGTAGTTCTGATCCGCCGAGGTGAAGTCGCCGTTTCCGACGGCAAGGTCCATGTCCCCGTCGAGATCGAAATCCCCCCAGGCCACGGTGTTCGTGTCCCGCGACCCGAAGGCGGCCCTGGACGTGAAGCTTCCGTCGCCCTGGTTGACGTAGAGGTAGTTCTGGCCGGCATCCCAGTTGCCCACTGCCAGATCCAGCAGGCCGTCCCCGGTCGCATCCGCCCACGAGACGGTGGCCGTGTCCAGGGCACCGAACGCGGGCACTCCGGTGAACGTGCCGTCCCCGTTGTTCACGTAGAGGTAGTTCTGCTCCTGGTAGCCGAACCCACCGTTGCCGACCGCCAGGTCGGGGTCGCCGTCGTTGTCGTAGTCCCCCCAGGCAAGGGAATCCGTCTGTCCCTGGCCGAACGCCGCCACTTCCATGAAGGTGCCGTCTCCGTTGTTCACGTAGAGGTAGTTCTGGTCGGCAACGCCCAGGATGCCGTTCCCCACCGCCAGGTCCAGATCCCCGTCCTGGTCGGGGTCGGCCCAGGCGACCGCGACGGTGAGTCCGCCTCCGAACTGGATCTGCTCGGTGAAGCCTCCCAGCCCGTCGTTGACGAAGAGCCGGTTGCCGCCGTAGTTCCCTACGGCCATGTCCAGGTCGCCGTCGTTGTCGTAGTCCCCCCACGCCACGGCGAACGTGAACGCGGCGCCGAAGGCCGGCTGGACCGTGAAGCCACCGGCCCCGTCGTTCAGCCAGAGCTGGTTGGACGCGAAGCCCGGCTGGATCAGGTTGCCCACGGCCAGGTCCAGATCTCCATCGCCATCCGCGTCGCCCCAGGCCATCGGGATGGTGAATCCGTCCCCCCCGAACTCCGCCCGGCCCTCGAAGGGAACGTCGGCGGCCATCGCCGCCCCGGCAGCCAGACAGAGCACCGCCACGCACAGCCAGGACCATCGGTTCGAATCTGTGTTGCGTGTCATCCTCCTTCTCCCTTTCTCCCGCGGATCTCGTTCTTCTCGGGGAGAGTACGGGGAGGTCGATGTCACGACACCATTCTTGCGACGAACGGAGGGAACGGCGGGCCGGGCGGGAGGCCGGACGCTCAGATCGCCTGGCCGAGGGCCCGTGCAAGCGCCTCGCGACGCCGTCGGGAGAGCCGTAGCGCCGAGCCATCCCGGAGCAGGACGTCGTAGTCGCCACGGAACAGCGGCCGCAGCTCCACGATCTCCCGAAGGTTGACCAGGGTCGAACGGTGGATGCGGAAGAAGCGCGCCGGATCCAGCTCGTCCTCGAGCTCCCGCATCGTGCGCCGGATCAGGTAGGTCCCGTCCGCCGTGTGCAGCTCGGCGTAGTCCTGCTTCGCCTCGATCCAGCGGATCCGGGCCGGGTCGATCAGGAGAACCCGCTCGCCCGTCTTCACCGCCAGGCGATCGGGTCGCCTCCGGTCCACCACCCGCCGGGAAACCCGGTTCAGGAACGCCTCGAGGCGGTCCCGGATCGCGCCCATGTCGCGGCCGTACAGCTGCTCCCGTGCGTGCGCCAGCGCCTCCCGGAAACGTCCGTCGGAGAACGGTTTGAGGAGGTAGTCGAGGGCGTGCACCCGGAACGCCTCCAGGGCGTAGTGGTCGTGGGCGGTGACGAAGATCACGTGAGGTCTCCGCTCCGGTGGAACGTCGGCAAGCACCTCGAAGCCGTTCTTCCCCGGCATCTGGACGTCCAGGAAGACCAGATCGGGCCCGAGGGCCTCGATGTCCGCCAGCGCGGCGTCGCCGTCGCCGCTCTCGCCGACCACCTCCACCCCCGGCTCACGGTCGAGCAGTAGCCGCAGTCCACGGCGGGCGGCCGGCTCGTCGTCGACGACGAGTGCGCGGAGCGGCGTCAATGTAGGGCGCTCCCGGGGGCGGCGGACGGTCGCAGCGGGATGAGGACCGTGACCGCCGCACCGCCCCCGTCCACGTCGGCGACCTCGAGCTGCTGCCGGTCTCCATACAGGTGCTGGAGACGGCGACGCGTGTTCGCCAGGCCGAGATGCGGCGAATCCTCCCGGGGATCACCGCCGAACCCCGGCCCGTCGTCGCGGACCCGGAGCCGCAGCCGGCCGCCCTCGATGCCGGCATGGACGTCGATGGACCCCGCCGAAGACCGGCGGGAGACACCGTGGCGCACCGCGTTCTCGACCAGGGGCTGGAGCACCATCGCGGGGACCAGGGCGTCACGGACGTCCCCCTGCACGTCGAAACGAACGTGTAGCCGATCGCCGAAGCGCACCTGCTCGATGGCCAGGTAGTCCCGCGCCATCTGGAGCTCGTCCTCGAGCCGCACTTCCTGGACACCGTCGCCGTCGAGGGCCCGCCGCAGCAGCTCGCCGAGCCTGGCGATCATGTCGGTGGCGTCGTCCACTCGCTGCTCCCGCATCAGCATGGCGATGGTGTGCAGGCTGTTGAAGAGGAAGTGCGGCTGGAGCTGGCTCCGCAAGGCGTGAAGCTGCGCCCGGACGAGCTCCGTCTCCAGGCGAGCTGACTGGAGCTGTCTCTCGCGGTAGCGTCCGTAATACTCGTGGGCGTGTACACCGAGGACGATGACCCAGTAGACGAAGAACTGGTAGTGGAACCACATGGAGCTGGTGAAGAAGAGGAAGGCCCCGTAGGTCGGGAAGCCGAGCGGGCCCTCGATGGCCCGGTACGATCCCGTGAACACCACGAGCTCCAGCACCGCCACGACGATGCCGACGGCGACGTGGAGAACGGTGTGCCATCCGCGGCGAGGCCCCACGATCGGGAATCGCCGGGCGAGGTACACGGCGAAGGGCGCCACCAGCGCCCAGTAGTACCAGTCCGGCAGCGTCATCGTGAGGGCGCCGCCGATGGAGATGGGACGCCCGGAGAGGAGCCTCCCGACGTAGGCCACCAGCGCCGCGGTGAAGGCCACCACGGACGAGATCGCCAGCGAGAGCGCCCACAGCCTCCCCCACCGCAGGGGCTGCCGCCGCTCCCCCGTTGCTCTCGGCTCGACCTCCACGGTCGTCCTTTCACCCGCCGGGGAGGCCGTTGTCTCCCGGGCGGGCACGCCTTGCCGGTGTTCCAAGGATACGCCGAGGGGCGACCCCTTGCCAGTGGAACCGGAGGAATCCGCCCATCGACTGGGATAGGATGAGCCGGCCGGCCATGACGTGAGGCCGCGCCGACGGAGGGATCGCGAGCACCATGGAATCCGGCAAGACGCTGCTGCACTACAAGCTGGAGGAGAAGATCGGCGAGGGCGGGATGGGGGTGGTCTGGAAGGCAAGGGATACCGACCTGGACCGCGACGTCGCCATCAAGGTCCTGCCGGACATCCTGGCCACCGAGCCGGAGCGGCTGGCCCGCTTCGAGCGCGAGGCACGCCTGCTCGCCAGCCTCAACCACCCGAACATCGCGGTGATCCACGGCCTGCACGAGGCCGACGGGACACGCTTCCTGGCGATGGAGCTGGTCGCCGGGGAGGACCTGCACAAGAGGCTCCGGGCGGGTGCGCTCCCCGTGACGGAGGCGCTGGCGATCGCCCAGCAGGTCGCGGCGGCTCTCGAGGCCGCCCACGACAGCGGCGTGATCCACCGGGACCTCAAGCCGGCCAACATCGTGCTGACACCGGAGGACACGGCGAAGGTGCTGGACTTCGGCCTGGCGAAGGCCCTGAGCGCCGACCCGGCCTCCGGCGGCAGGGACTCGTCGCTCTCGCCGACGCTGACCTCCGCCGGCACCGTGGCAGGGATGATCCTGGGCACGGCGGCCTACATGAGCCCGGAGCAGGCCCGCGGGAAGACGGTGGACCGGCGCGCCGACGTCTGGGCCTTCGGGGCCGTCCTCTACGAGATGCTCACCGGGAAGCGGGCCTTCACGGGCGAGGTGGTCTCCGAGACGCTGGCCTCGGTGCTCAAGAGCGATCCCGACTGGGAGGCCCTCCCCGCGGATACGCCCCCGGCGATCCGGCGGCTGCTGCAGCGCTGCCTCGAGAAGGACCCTCGTCGCCGCCTCCGCGACGTCGGGGATGCGCGGCTGGCCATCGAGGACGTCCGCACCGGCCGCTTCGGGGCCGAGGTGGACGAGGTGCCGCCTCCCCCGGCCGCCGCTTCCCGGGCGGTGCTGGCCGCCGGCGCGGTCCTTGCCCTGGCCGTCGGCTTCGCCGCCGCCTGGATGCTCCGGCCCTCCCCCCGGCCCGGCCAGCCCGTCCACCTGCAGGCGACGCTGGAGGGGGAGTTCCCCCTGTTCAGCGTGCAGGGGAGCTGCTTCGCGCTCTCCCCCGCGGGCCGCGACCTGGCCTTCGTCACCGGGCTGTCCAGCGACGCCTCGACGGTCCGCCTGCACGTGCGACCGCTGGACCGGCTCGAGAGCCGCGCGCTGGGGAGCGCCGAGATCGCCTACAACCCGTTCTTCTCCCCCGACGGCCAGTGGATCGGGTTCGTCACCCCCTCCGAGCTCAAGAAGGTCGCCGTGGCCGGCGGCACCCCCCTCACCCTGACGTCGGTGAACCTGAGCCGCGGGGCCTCGTGGAGCGAGCAAGGCGTGATCGTGTTCGCCCCCTCACCCGCCTCGGGCCTCATGCAGATCCCCGCCGCCGGCGGATCGCCGACGGAGCTGACGACCCTGGGTGACGGCGAGATCAGCCACCGCTGGCCGCAGTTCCTTCCCGGCGGCCGCCGCGTCCTGTTCACGTCGTACACCGGCTCCGATCGGGATCGCGGCCGCATCGAGGTCGTCGACCTCGACGGCGGGCAGCGCACCCTGGTGCACGAAGGGGGCACCTTCGCGCGCTACGCCGCCTCGGGCCATCTGCTCTTCGTCAATGGAGGGACGCTTTTCGCCGCTCCGTTCGATCCCGGCTCGGGCAAGCTGGCGGCAATGCCCTCGCCGGTCCTGGAGGACATCTCCACGAACTCCGAGGGCGGCGCCATGTACGACGTGGCCGCAGACGGGACCCTGGTCTACCTGACCGGACGCGTCGCCGGGGGCCGGCAGACCCTGGTCTGGGCGGACGCGGAGGGCGGCCTCAGCTCCGTCTCGGACGTCGAGCGGGAGTACGGCGCCGGCCGCCTCTCCCCCGACAGCCGCCGCCTGGCCGTGGAGATCAGCGCCGAGGGGAACCGGGACATCTGGGTGTTCGACCTGCAACGCGACACCCAGGCCCGGCTCACCTTCGATGACGGCCCGGAGCTCTCACCCGTGTGGTCCCCCGACGGTCAGTGGGTCTACTACAGCACCGTCCGGGACGGGGTGTCCGGCGTGCGGCGGAAGCGCGCCGACGGCTCCGGGGTCGAGGAGATCGTCCGCGAGGATCTGGGGACCACCCAGATCACCCCGTACGACATCTCCCCCGACGGCAAGGTGCTCGCGTATCACGATCAGACCGACCACGGCGACATCTGGTTCCTGCCGCTGGACGGCGACGGGGATCCGCAGCCCTTCTTCAAGACGACCAGCGCGAGCGAGGGAGATCCCGTGTACTCCCCCGATGGGCGCTGGCTGGCCTATGACGCCGATGAGACCGGGGAGTGGGAGGTCTACGTGCGGCCGGTGCCGGGGCCGGGCGGCAAGTGGCAGATCTCGACCGACGGCGGCGAGTTCGCCCGCTGGTCGAGGGACGGGAGGACGCTGTTCTACAAGACCCGGGACGGCGCGATCTGGAGCGTGGGGCTGGACCCGCGGGGGGATACGCTGGAGGCGGGCCGGCCGCAGCGCTTGTTCACGCTGGAGCGCCCCTATCCCGGCGACTGGGACGTCTCCGCCGACGGCAAGCGGTTCCTCTTCGTGCAGCAGGGCGGCCTCTCGGGGGATCCCGGGCCCAACCTGGCGAAGTTCGTCTTCCACTGGTTCGCCGAACTGGAGGGCCTGCTCCGGCAGTCCCGGTGAGGCCGGATAGCGTCCCGGCGGTCCTCTACTCCACCCAGCCCAGCACGTCGCGGATCACGGACCAGCGCGGCCTCGAGGAGCGGGCCTCCTCACCGAGGATCCAGCGGTCGAACAGCCGGTCCAGATCCTCGTCCTTGCGCTTGAGCTCGATCCACGCGTCGAGGTAGTCGAGCCACTCCGGATCTCCCTTGCGGACCGCGCAGGCCGCGGGGATCGCCAGGATATCGGGCTTGGGAACGGCGACGGAGAAGGCTGGATAAACCAGCGTCCACGCGGACCCCGCCTCCGCCGTGTAGAGGTACGCGTCGAGGCCCTCCACCTCGCCCCTGAGGAAGGGTCGTGGAGAGTCCAGCAGCAGGATCTCCGCCTTGGGAAGGTAATCCTGGAGGATGCGTTCGTAGTACGGCACATCGGGCATGCCGATGCGGAGGGACTCGTGGGCCTGGACCGCGGCACGGCTGCTGAATTCCTCCCGCCGGTGATCCGGCACGATGAAGGCCGCGGTTCCCTCCAGGTGAGGGCTCGCGAACGAGACCTGTCTCGTCAGATCCGGCGTGAACGGTATCGACGTCACCGACAGGTCGCAGACTCCGCGCTGCAGCGCGGCCACGATCTCCTCCCGCGGCACCCGCACGAACTCGAGGCCCACACCGAGGTCCCGTGCCAGGAGGCTGGCCAGCTCCACGTCGTAGCCGACCAGCCTGGCATCCGCGTTGCGGAAGGAGAAGGGTAGCGCGTCCGGGCGGTAGCAGACCCGCAGGGTCCCGCGGTCCTGGAACACGTCGAAGGCGGGACGCGGGTCGGCGACGACCTCGGCAGGTTCCTCCCGCAGGACGGTGGGCACCCTCTCGGCCGCAAGGTCCATCTGCACGAACATGCGATATCCCTGGTACTGCTGTGGCACCAGGTACGTGAAGTACACGTACGAGCCCACCAGGACCAGCCCCAGGGAAACCGCCGCGACGCCGAGGAGTTGACCGAGCCTCGCCACCTGCAGCCGGATCTTTCCCTGCATCGCGGCCGTGGCGAGCACGGCCAGCGCGGTCAGGTGCACCGCCGCCAGCAGGGTGCCGAACCGGCCGGCGATCACGTTGACGGCCACGAACAGCTGGAACAGGTCGGCGGGGAGCTGGAGCACGTTGAGCAGAAACGGCACGGCGAGCATGACGGAGCCGAAGAAGCTGAACAGGCCGGAGATCAGGAACTCCGGATAACGGGAGAGGGCGACCGGCGACCCGATGAACCACCCCGCGAAGAGCATGAAGGACAGGGAGAGGAGAGCTCCGGTGCTCGGGAAGTTGTAGGTCGTCGGGATCATGACACCCACCGTCTCCCCGGATTCCTCGCGATCGAGCCCCGCCTCCGCGAGGAGGTCCTTCGAGGCTCGCACCAGGAAGGGCAGGACGACGAACACGCTTCCCGTGGCGAACCCCGTGATGAGGGCCCCCCACGTCTCGCGGATGAACCGCATGGGGCGGATCGGCGTCAGCACGGCCACCAGGCCCGGAAGCACCACGAAGGACAGCACCAGCGCCACCAGCGCGTAGGGGATCAGGTAGACCTGGATCCGCGCCAGCTCCCCGAAGTCGATCGTGCCGGCGGCGCCCGCGGCGATGCCGAACACCCCGATCGGCGCCGTCCGGGCGACGAGCCCCGCGAGCTTCGCCAGCGCCTCGCCGATCACCGCCAGGTCGTCGATGATCCTCTCCTTGCCCGGCACGCCGATGAGCGCCGCCCCCAGGGCGATGCTGAACACGACGACGGCGGGGACGACCGTGTTCGCCAGCGCATTGAACGGGTTCGCGGTGAAGTACAGGTCCACGAAGTTCAGCGGCTCGGCCTGCTCCACCAGGGACGCGCTGAAGAAGCTCGCCGACGCCCATTCGGGATACGAGAACGGGATCAGGGTCACGGCAATGAGCCCGATGATCCAGAACAGGACGACGAAGGCCCCGCCTCGGAGCGCGAGCCGTCCCGCATCCTGGACGCCCAGCCGCCCCAGGCCGGCGATCAGGGAGACGACGACGTAGGGAAGGACCGTCATCTGCAGCAGCCGGATGAACACCATGCCGACGATGTCGAGGAAGGCGGCGTACTCGCCCAGGAAGAGCCCCGTCCCCACTCCGAGCAAGAAGCCCAGCAACACCTGGGTGGCCAGACCGGGCCGCCGGAACCCGCGGCGGCTTTCCTTGTTCGACTCGCTCACGGCACCGATCCTATGCGAGGAGGATACCCGGGCGCGACCGCCCTCAGCCGCGGCGTGCCCGCGCCCGGCAGCCTCCAGGCGACACCCCCTGGTTGCTGCGAGACAACGGGGCAGATCGCACCGCCGGAAAGTCCGAGGCGCGCGCCGGGACACACGGCGCCAGCCAGGAGCACGGCAGGTCGTCGGGACGTCCCCCGCCCCCGCCCGAGGAAGTGGGAGCGGGACCGGTCCCTTCCCTGGCGACCGGAGGGAGGTTCCCCGCCTCCGGCGACGACCTGCAGGCTGCGGGGTCGGGAGGCCCTGTCCTCCGTGCTATCCTGCCGGACATGGATATCGTTCCGGGCGGCGCCTTCGGGCACTACCGCTTCGTCGAGAAGATCGGCGAGGGCGGGATGGGCGTGGTCTGGAAGGCGATGGACACGCGCCTGGACCGGGAGGTGGCGGTCAAGGTGCTGCCGGAGACCGTGGCCCATGACCGGGAACGGATGGAGCGCTTCAACCGCGAGGCGAAGGTCCTGGCGTCCCTGAACCACCCGGCGATCGCCGGCATCTACGGGCTGGAGGAGCGCGACGGGCGGCCGCTCCTGGTGATGGAGCTGGTGCCGGGACAGGACCTGGCCCACCGGCTCGAGGCCGGACCCGTCCCCGTCGAGGAGGCGCTCGAGGCGGCGAGGCAGGTCGCCGACGGGCTGGAGGCGGCCCACGAGAGCGGCGTCATCCACCGGGATCTCAAGCCGGCCAACCTGATGCTGGACGAGAACAATGTGGTCAAGTTGACCGATTTCGGCATCGCCAAGTTGTTCGGCGGCACGCAGCTCACCGCCGACGGGGGCGT
>JASFRI010000120.1:0-10880 GCA_050115015.1 Acidobacteriota bacterium | reverse complement strand
GTCGCCCCGATGCTGAGGAAGTAGTTCCCGAAGATGATGTTCGCCAGGCTCAGGAAGTCCATGCCGACCCCCGGCAGGCTGCTCAGCCAGGAGACGGCCCCGTTGGACAGCGCCGAGGGAACCGCCAGCACGAAGCAGGTGCCGGCGAGCAGCCAGGTGGCGCCCGGCCGGCTCCATCCCCGCTCGTCGATGAAGTACGCCACGATCACCTCGAGGAGGCTGATGGTGGAGGTCAGGGCCGCGATCGCCAGCAGGACGTAGAACGCGGTGCCGAACAACGTCGCCGCGACGGCGCCCCCGGGAAAGCTGCTGAAGATCGTCGGCATCACCACGAAGACCAGGCCGGGACCGGCCGTGGGCTCCTGTCCGGCGTGGAACAGCGCCGGGAAGATCATCAGTCCCGCCACCAGCGCGATCGCCGTGTCGAATATCGCCACCGTGACGCCCGCGGACGGTAGGTCCTCGTCCTTCGGGAAGTACGACCCGTACGTGATCATAGCGCCCATCCCGATGGACAGGCTGAACAGCGCCTGCCCGAGGGCACTGACGATCGCCCCCGCGTTGAGCTTCGACAGGTCGAAGTCGAACAGGAACTCGAGCCCCTCCCCGGCTCCCTCCAGCGTCACCGATCGCAGTACCAGCAGGACGAGCAGGAGGAAAAAGATCGGCATCAGCACCTTGACGGATCGTTCGATGCCGGCGCTGACACCCCGCTGCACGACGACCGCGGTCAGCGCGAGGAAGAGGCCGGTGAGGAGGATCATCGACCAGCCATCGCCGGTGAGGTGCTCGAACAGGGCGGCGCTCTCGTCCCCGCCGATGTAGCCGCTGAACTTCCCCGTGGCGGACCACCAGGCGTACTTCAGGGTCCAGCCGGCGATCACGCTGTAGAACGACAGGATGCCGAAGCCCGTCACGACCCCCAGTCCGCCCACCGCCGGCCACCAGGACCGGGGAAAGAGGGCACGGAACGCCCCCACAGCGTTGCGTTTCGTCCTGCGGCCCAGGGAGAGCTCGGCGAGGATCACGGGCATGCCGATGGCGGCCACGAAGAGCAGGTAGACGAGGACGAAGGCTCCCCCGCCGTACTGTCCGGCAGTGTACGGAAAGCGCCAGATGTTCCCCAGCCCGATGGCCGAGCCGGCGGCGGCCAGGATGAAGCCGAGCCTCGAGCTCCACTCCCCTCGGCCCGCGGTGGCGCTCACCGGTCGCCCTCCGGGCGGTGCGACCGCTGGTCCTTCCAGCGACGGTGCGCCGCGGCGTTCTCGATCCAGGGGCGGCGCTCGAAGTAGCTCCGGGTGAGCTCGGCGAGCTTGGGCGAGAGGAGGAGGAGCGCCAGGAGGTTCGGCAGGATCACCATGCCCAGGAAGATATCGCCGAGGTCCCAGACCACGCTCAGGGGCAGCACCGCCCCGAGGAAGTGCATGACGACGAAGGCCAGCTTGTAGGGAAGCACGGCCTTTCCGCCGAACAGGTAGTTCGCGCAGCGATCCCCGTAATAGCTCCACGAGATCGCCGTGGAGATCGCGAAGAGGAAGACGCAGGCCACGACGATCATCCGTCCCGCGCGCCCGAGGCCGCGCTCGAAGGCCAGTGTGGTGAGGGGAGCGCCGCTCTCGGCAGCGGGACCGTAGAGCGAGGAGAACGTCTCGCCGGACGCGGTCACCGCCTGTCCCTGGCCGGGCAGCAGCCGTCCCGTGAAGGGCTCGGTCTGCTCCGGATCCACGAACAGCTCGTCGACCACCACTTCGTGCCAGGCCAGCCGCGGCGACCCGGCGGGTTCCGCCACGCGCCCGGCCACGACGGTGATCTCCTCGGGAGGCGCCTCGAGCTCGTGGGCGCGGCCGTCCTCCGCCACGACGACCCACGAGAGGTCCCCCCTGTCGAGGGTCAGCTCCGTGGCGGGACGGTCGGTCCAGACACCGGTGGAGATGATGACCAGCCCCGTCATCGTGCAGATCACGATGGTGTCGATGAACGGCTCCAGGAGCGCGACCACCCCCTCGGAGACGGGCTCGTCGGTCTTGGCGGCGGCATGGGCGATCGGGGCGGAGCCCTGGCCCGCCTCGTTGGAGAACAACCCCCGCCGGACGCCCCACATCATCGTCACCAGGACGGCCCCGATCCCCGTGCCGGCCACACCGGCGGAGGGGTTGAAGGCCTCCCTGAAGATAAGGGCGAGGGTCGGCAGGATGTGATCGTAGTGCAGCAGCAGGATCGTGAGGGCACCCAGGACGTAGGTCACCGCCATGACGGGTGCCAGCACCGCGGTGACCCGGCCGATCCGGGTGATCCCTCCGAGGATGACCGCGGCGACGATGGCCGCGATGCCGATCCCCGTCACCGCCTTCGGGACCGCGAACTCGGTCCGCAGGGCGTCGGCGACGGTGTTGGCCTGTGCCGCATTGCCGGTGAGGAACGCGGTGATGGCCAGCAGGAAGGCGAAGTAGACCGCCAGGAACTTCCAGTGCCGGCCCAGCCCCTTCTCGATGTAGTACATCGGTCCCCCGGAAACGGTCCCCTCCCACCGGCGCGGATCCCTGTCGACGCCCTCCACGTTCCGGTAGTGCTGGGCGAGGGTGACCTCCGAGTACTTCGTCGCCATCCCGAGAAACGCGGTGGCCCACATCCAGAACAGGGCCCCCGGCCCGCCCCAGTGGATGGCGATGGCCACGCCGGCGATGTTGCCGATCCCGACGGTCGCCGACAGGGCCGTGGTCAGGGCCTGGAAATGGGAGACGTCGCCGGGCTCGTCTGGATCGTCGTACTTCCCGGAGGTGACGGCGAAGCCGTGGCCGATGCGGCGGATCTGGATGAATCCGAGCCGGAGGGTGAGGAAGAGGCCGGTCCCCAGCAGCGCGATGACCACACCGGGAATCGTCTCGTCCCCCACGGGAACGCCGATCTCCCAGACGTAGTACGACATGAAGTCGGAGAAGCCGCGCAGCAACTCCTCGATGTGGCTCAGGAAGTCCATGGGATCTCCGCTCGATCCGGGCGCGGGGGCGCGCGGAGCCGCCATTCTGCCATAGCCGGCCGGATCCGCGAAATGTCGTGCCGGGCCCCGGCCCACCGCCGCAGGCGGGTCGGGCACGCGTCAAGGAGGTCCAACGCCAGGCGGGCGAGCCGCGTCCCTTCCGGGGCTACTCGCCGAGGATCGCCTTCGCGGCCAGGCCGCCGGGCGCGCAGGTCAGGCCTCCCCCGGGATGGCTGCCGCCACCGCACAGCCACAGCCCTTCCACCGGTGTCCGGTAGCGGCAACACTCCGGGACCGGTCGCACCAGGAGCTGGTCGAGGGCATGCTCGCCGTGGTGAATGTGCCCGCCGGGCAGCGAATACGCCGCTTCCAGATCGCGAGGCGTGCGCACCAGGCGGCCCTGGAGCCGGGCCCCGATTCCCGGCGCGTGGGCCTCCAGGATCTCCAGCACCAGATCTCCCAGCCGTTCCCGGGCGTCCTCGTCCCAGGCGGGCTCCCGGTGGTAGGGGGTGAAGTGGACCAGGACGGAGGCCACGACTCCTCCGCCGCCGGCGCCCCCCTCCACGGCGTGGTACTCGAGGACCGGCCGCCCGACCTGTCGGTACTTCACGGGGTCGAAGGCCCTCTCGATGGCCTCGAGGTCGGGAGCCAGGACGACCCGAGGCAACGGTCTCCCGGCGCCGCGGAAGGCGGGTGGTCCGCCGAGGGCGAGGAGCACCTGAGACGTGGTGCCACGGCTGCGGAAGTTCTCGACGCGACGCCGTGTCCTCCAGGTGAGCGCGCCGAGGGGCAGTCGATCCAGCAGCAGGCTGGCCGGGTGGATCGACGAGATCACGCGCGGGGCCTCGACCGCCTCGCCGCCCGCGAGTCGCACCCCACGCACCCGCCCACGATCCACGAGGACGGCGGCCACCTCGGCACCGGTCCGCAGGTCCACGCCGCAGGAACGCGCACAGCGCTCCAGCGCCGCCAGCAGGGCAGCGCCGCCGCCCTCGACGCCGGGCCCCGAGGTGGCCCGATCCAGGAGCAGGTTCAGGTTGCTCCCGGGAGATCGCGGGGCCGTCCACGTGCCGCCCACCGCGGGGAGGGCCAGGGCCGCCTGGACCAGCCCGCCGCGGAAGTACTCCCCGAGGGCATCGCGGATGCTGAGAGCGGGTAACCGCAGCGCCTCCATCATCTGCCGCCGGCCGAGCCGCCGGACCCGCAGCGCACGGCGGCCGAGATCCCACAGGCCCATCGACTCGGCGTGGACGAGGTCCACCGGGGGCTCGTCCACGAAGGCGCGGAGGAGGTCCAGGATCGCGGCGTGATCCGCGTGGTAGCGCCGCCAGGCCTTGCCGTCCCCGGCCGCGGCCCGATCCAACGCGGCGGCGGTCTGCTCCAGGTCCCCGCTCAGCGTGACCGCACCGCCGGAATCGTCGATCGCGGTGAGCGGCTCGGGACGCGCCCGCAGGCGCAGGCCGTGAGCCTCGAGCCCCAGCTCGCGCACGACCCACGGGCGCAGCCTGCCGGTGTCGTGCAGCGGGCCGGGGCCGCGGAAGCCAGGCTGGAACTCGATCGACCCGGCGAGCCCGCCGATGGCATCCCGCGCCTCGAGCACCAGAATCCGCCGGCCCGCCTTCCCCAGGGTCGCGGCGGCGGTCAGTCCGTTGGCACCGGCGCCGATGACGATCCCGTCCAGCCGTGCGCTCACAGTTCCCCCGACCACAGCAGCGCCTTGGCTGCCAGCTCCCCCGGAGCGCCCATGATGCCGCCACCCGGGTGTGCTCCGGAGGCCCCCAGCCAGAGGCCCCGCACCGGGGTCCGGTAGCGTGACCAGCCGGCGGCGGGACGCAGGAAAAGCAGCTGATCCAGGCTGAGCTCACCGTGGAAGATGTTCCCCTCGCTGAGGCCGAACTCCTGCTCGAGATCCCAGGGGGTCAGGACCTGCCGGTGGAGGATCGACTCCTTCAGGCCCGGAGCGTACGCCGCGAGGGTGTCCACCACCGCGTCCCCGAACGCCTCCCGCCGCTCGGGCCAGCGCTCGGGACCCTCCTTGATCTCGTAGGGTGCGTACTGGACGAAGCAGGAGACGACGTGCTTTCCGGGCGGGGCGACGCTCGGATCCACGAGCGACGGGATCACCACGTTCAGGTAGGGTCGCTCGGAGAAGTCGCCGTACTTCGCCTGGTCGTACGCCCGCTCCAGGTAGTCCAGGCTCGGCGCGATGGCGATGTCCCCCCGGAGCCAGGGCCCGTCCCCGGGCCGGCAGGTGAACTCCGGCAGCCGGTCGACCGCGAGGTTCACCTTCCCCGAGCTGCCCCGCATCTTGTAGCGCCGCATCTGGGTGACGAACTCCGGCGGCAGGTGCTGCTCCCCGACCAGCCCGAGGAACGTCAGCCGGGGATCCACGCCGGACACGACCGCCCTGGCGCGGATCTCGTCGCCGTTCCCCAGCACGACGCCCCGCGCCCGGCCGCCCTCCACCAGCACCCGGGATACGGGAGCCTCCGTGACGATCTCCGCCCCCAGCTCCCGGGCCGCCGAAGCGATGGCCAGGCTGACGCCGCCCGTCCCCCCCTTCGCGAACCCCCAGGACCGGAACGCGCCGTCGATCTCGCCCATGTAGTGGTGGAGCAGGACGTACGCCGTTCCCGGCGAGCGCACCCCGAGGAACGTGCCGATGATCCCGCTCACGGACATGGGGGACTTGAGCGCCTCGCTCTCGAACCACTGCTCCAGGAAGTCCACCGCGCTCATCGTCAACAGCTTGAGGTTCAGATAGCGCATGTCGTCGTCGAAGCCCTGCAGCGCGCGCCCCAGCCGCAGGAGCCTGGCGACCTCCCGGGGCCGCATCGAGGCGGGATCCGGCGCCGGCTGGTCGATGATCTGTTTCGAGAACCGGGCCAGACGCGTCATCGCAAGGCCGAACTCGGGGTAAACCTCGGCATCCCTGGCGCTGAACTTCGCGATCTCCCTGCGGTTCTCCTCCCCGTCCGGCCCGCGGGTGAGCGACCGGCCGTCGGGAAGGGGCGTGAACGAGTATTCCAGCGGCAGCAGCTCCAGGCCGTGCCGGGGTAGATCGAGCTCCCGGATGATGTGGGGCCGGAAGAGGCTCACGACGTAGGAGCAGACGGAATAGGTGAAGCCGGGAAACACCTGCTCGCTGACCGCCGCGCCGCCGAGCACGTGGCGGCGCTCCAGCACCAGCACCTTCCGCCCGGCCCGGGCCAGGTATGCGGCGCACACCAGGCCGTTGTGGCCGCCGCCGATGACGACCGCGTCATAGGAGGACCGCGCCGGCTTCCCGCTCATGCGCGCTTCCGCTCGGGATCGAAGAAGGGGGTCTTCGTGACCGTCACCCCGACCCGCAGGCGGCGGAACTCCACGGTGTTCTCGATCTCCAGGCGCGTCCCGACGGCGGCGTGCTCGGCGTGGAGGCTCGCCAGCGCCAGGTTCTTCTTGAGCGTCGGCGACCATGCGCCGCTCGTCGCCTGTCCCACCTGGGCCCCGCCCGCTTCGTACACCGGCAGCGGTGTCCTCCAGGCCCCGTACGGGAGCTGCGGCGGCAGGTCCACCTCGGCGAACTGCGCCTCCAGCTCGTCCCAGTCGTAGACCAGCCCGACGAAGGCCCACCGGGAGCCGCGCTCCCGCTCCGCCCGCAGCGCCGATTGGCCCAGGAACGGCTCGCGATCCAGCTGCACGGTCCAGCCCAGCCCCAGCTCGTAGGGGCTCGACTTGCGGGAGTCGATCAGGCAATGGTGGGCGCTGAAATAGTCCACACCGTTCATCAGGAAGCCGGCCTCGACCCGCGTGACGTCCAGGGCATCAAGGCCCGCCGGAAGCATGCGGTGGTCCCTCCCCGCCTCGGTGACGACGTCGTAGACCCGGAGGGCCTCCGGCCGCTCCACCCAGACCTCGTAGCCGAGGTCGCCGGTGTAGCCGGTGCGCGAGATCCACACCCCGGTCTCCCCGAGACGTGTGCGGATCACCCGGAAGAACCGCAGATCGTCCAGGTTCTCGTCGACGCAGGCCTGCAGGATGGCCCGGGATCGCGGACCCTGCAGGGCGAGGGCGCCGAGCCGATCCGTGCTGTCCTCGATCCGCACCTGGAACGGACCGGCATGCCGCTGCATCCAGGCCCCCGCGGGCTCGGCCGCGGTGACGCGGAAACGGCCGGGCTCCAGATGGGAGATCGTGCCGTCGTCCACGACCTTGCCCTCGTCGTCGCACCAGCAGAGATAGGTGACGCGCCCGGGCTTGAGCCGCCGGATGTCCCGCACCGTCAGCGCGGCCAGGAAGGCGGCCGCATCGGGGCCGCTGACCTCGTACTTGTAGAGGGGGGAGACGTCCAGCAGGCCCGCGGCATGCCGGATGGCATAGTACTCGCGGTCGAGATGGGTGTCGTACGATCGCACGGCATGGTGGCCCGCCCAGTCCTTCCAGAAGAGGCTGGTGCAGAGCTCCGACGTGCGGGTATGGAACGGGCTCGGTCGAGGCATCGGAATCCGGCTCCACGGCATGAATGCGCCAGCGGCCCGATTCTGCCATATCGGGAGCGCTCGCGGAAGTGTCGACGGCCGGGATGGACCCGCCGCGAACGCTCGTGAATAATGCAGGGGCGAGGCCGGGACCGCCGGCGCGGTCCCGTAGAGGGGCAGCATGGCACGCAAGGACTACTACGAGATCCTCGGAGTGCCGAAGGACGCGGACGAATCCGCCATCCGGCAGGCCTACAAGAAGCTCGCCCGCAAGTACCACCCCGACCGGAACCCCGGCGACAAGGCCGCCGAGGACCGGTTCAAGGAGGTGGCGGAGGCCTACGCGGTCCTGGGGACGCCGCAGAAGCGCGCCGAGTACGATCAGCGCGGTCCCGAGGGATTCGACCTTGGCTTCGATCCGTCGGAGATCTTCCGCCGCGCCCGTGCGGGGGGCTTCGAGGGAGCCGGCGTGGACCTGGGCTCCCTGTTCGCGGATCTGTTCGGAGGGCCGCGGGGGGGGGGCGCCCGGCGGGGTGGGGACTCCGAGGCGGCACTCACCATCGACTTCGAGGACGCGGTCCGCGGGGTCACCCTGCCCCTCAGTCTCAACCGAGGGGGGCGGCAGGAGTCGATCAAGGTCCGCATCCCCGCGGGGGTGCAGGAGGGCTCCCGGGTCCGGATCCCCGGCAAGGGGCAACCCGGAGCCGGGAGGGGGCCCGCCGGGGACCTCTACGTGCGGATCGCCATCCGGGCGCATCCGACGTTCCGGCGGGAGGGGGATCACCTCCTGGTCCAGGTACCGCTCACCCTGACCGAGGCCGCCCTCGGCGCGCGAGTCCAGGTCCCGACCCTCGACGGAACCGCCACGATGACCGTGCCCGCGGGAACCCGCAGCGGACAGCGCTTCCGGCTGCGCGGCAAGGGGGCGCCGCGGCCCGGATCGCCCACGGCAGGGGATCTCTACGTGGACGTGGCCATCGTGCCCCCCGGCGATCTCGACGAGGAATCCCGGGAGCTGCTGCGACGGTTCGCCGAGCGGAATCCGCAACCGGATCTGCGCGGCCGCCGTTGAACGGAGGAGCGCATGGAACCCAGAACGAAGAAGGTCCTCATCGGCGTCTCCATCGGCTGCGGTGGGCTGATCGTGCTGTTCCTCGCCGCCGTCGTCGGCTTCTTCGTCTGGGTGCGGCAGCCGGGCGAGCTCCTGGAGCCCGGCAGGCTCATCGGCGATGACACCGTCGGCTACGCCGAGTGGACGTTGCGGCTCGAGGACCCCGGCACGGAGCAGTTCGTGAACGAGCTGCTCGACGAGATCGAGCGCAACCAGAGCGAGGCGATGGACCGGATCGGCTCGGGGCCGCTGGCCATGCTCGGGCAGTGGCAGCGCGAGCGGGATCGCCGCAAGTTCCGCGAGATCTTCCCCTTCGTGGCGGCCTGGACGCTGACCCGCGGCGAGACGCCGGATCGCCGCCATCATCTCCTGTCGGTGAGCATCGAGAAGCTGGGCAACATGATGGTGCTGGGAGACTGGGTCCTGGGTCTCGTGGTCGGCGGCGCGGACCAGGACCTCACGAAGATCCGCTACCAGGACGAGGTGCTCTTCCACGCCCAGGGCGACCCGGAAGGCGTCACGTTCTTCCTGCGCGGCAACGACATCTTCTTCACGTACGATCTCGACACCGCCCGGGACGCGGTGGAGCGGCTCCAGCCCCGTGCCCCGGAGGCACGCCCCCCGGGCGCCGTCGACCAGCTGTTCGCCCTCCTGCCGCCGGACCGGGCGCTGCGCGCCGTGCTGACGAACGACTCCGGCGAGATCTACGACGTCTGGAGCCGCCTGTCGCTGCCTCCCGACGATCCTGCCGCGCTGAAGGGGACCGCCGACGAGCTCACCGGCCTGACCCTGGCGGGCGGACTGCAGGGGGACCAGAAGTTCGAGGGTGTCCTCTCGCTCCGCTGCCCCGATCCCGCGTGGGCCGAGGGATACCGGGAGGAGGCGCTGCGACGCTTCCGGGAGGGGCTGGCCTTCGAGCGGCTGGACCTGCGGGCGGATGCGGCGACCGAGGGGGAGTGGATCCGCATCCACTTCCGGATCGAGGGGGCGCTCGAGCCGTTGACCCGGCTCCTGCAGGATCGGGCCGACGGGAAGGTGCTGTTGCCCGGCGACGTCACCCACTAGTGTCCTGTAACAGAAATAACTGGAATAAAGTTCCGGTAGGATCTGTTCCACTCACCGGGAGGTGAGACATGGCAACAGGTCGACCGAAAGCGGTGTTGGTGTTGAGCGCCGACGAGGAGAAGGAGCTGAACTCCCTGGCGCGAAGATCGCGGACGAATCCCCAGCTGGCGCGTCGCGCCCGCATCGTGCTGACGTGCGCACGTGGGCTCGACAACAAGACGGTGGCGCACAAGATGCGCCTGACGGTGCAAACCGTCGGCAAATGGCGTGCTCGTTTCATCCGGGAGCGGACCGCCGGGCTGCTGGACGAACCCCGTCCCGGGGCCCCACGGCAGATCAGCGATGAACAGATTGAAGACGTGGTGGTCCGTACCTTGGAAACGACCCCGCGAGGCGCGACGCATTGGAGCACCCGCAGTATGGCCAAAGCAACCGGCCTGAGTCACATGACGATTCGCCGGATCTGGCGTGCTTTTTCTCTTCAACCGCATCGTAGCGAAACCTTCAAGCTATCACCGGACCCGTTGTTCATCGAGAAAGTACGCGACATCGTCGGCTTGTACTTCAACCCTCCCGAGCATGCGGTGGTTTTCTGTGTCGACGAGAAATCACAGATCCAGGCACTGGAGCGAACCCAGCCCCTGCTCCCGATGCGACCCGGGCAGATCGAACGAAGAACGCACGACTACCGGCGGCACGGTACGCTTTCGTTGTTCGCGGCTCTCAACGTGAAGACGGGAGAGGTCCTCGGTAAGACGCACCGGCGGCATCGCTCGATCGAGTTCCGGAAGTTCCTCGATACCATCGACGCCAGCGTGCCGCCGGAGCTCGAGGTCCACTTGATCCTCGATAATCTCGCGACGCACAAGACACCGGCCATCCGGAAGTGGCTGGCGAAGAGAACCCGATTCCACCTCCACTTCACACCGACCTACAGCTCCTGGATCAACCAGGTGGAGCGGTTCTTCGCCGAGCTGACCGAGAAACAACTCCGGCGGGCAAGCCATCAGAGCGTCCGACAACTCGACAAGGACATCCACACGTTCCTCGATCTCAAGAACGAGGACCCGCGACCTTTCGTCTGGACGAAAACCGCCGACGAGATCCTCGCGAACATCGCTCGCTTCGCCCAGCGAACTCATGACGTACACAACGCCACTACTTATTAAACGAACCACGGTTACGGGACACTAGCAGGCTGCTGAAGAACTCCGCGCCCCCGCGTTGCGAGCGCCGTGGTGCCGGCTGCGAGGCGCCGCGACGACGC
>JASFRI010000119.1:0-10894 GCA_050115015.1 Acidobacteriota bacterium | reverse complement strand
TCCCGGTCGCCGCCGCGCTGGCGGCGACCGCCGCGGTCTACAGCAGCGGCACGGTCCATCTCGACGTGGACGTGGAGGACGGACGGTTCTCGATCCCCCTGCCGGCGGGCCTGCTGCCGGTGGCCGTGCGGTTCGCGCCCCATGACGTCTGCCGGGAGATCGAGCAGGCCGAGCCCCAGTGGGACGCGATGCTCACCGCCGCCGCGGCGTTCGAGGAGATCCCGGACGCCATCCTGGTGGAGGTGCACAGCCGCGAGGATCACGTGACCGTCTCCAAGCAGGCCGACCGGCTCGTCGTCGACGTGACGAGCGGCTCCGACCACGTCGGCGTGTCGGTCCCGTCGGGCATCGTCTACGCCGTCACCCGGTCCCTGGAGCGCACCTGCTCCTGACGCTGGCCCCGCAGCCCCCCCTCCGCTATCCTGCCCCCGCCTCCGGCCGTCCCCGGAGGCGGGGGATTGCCTCATGGACCCTTCCGGTTTCGGTGGTCAGACGATGGCCGCGCCCCTCCGGCGCGCCCTGGTGGCGACGCCCGACGTGGCGGGCTGGTCGCGTCCCGAGGAGGCCGGCCGCTGGCAGGAGCTGGGCTACCGCCGGCCGCCCGACGCGGCGGCGGCACGCGAGCAGCACCTGGCGCTGTGCGCGCGGCTCGAGGAGGCGTCGGTCCGGATCGAGCACCTCGCCCCGGGCAGCGGCCTCACGCCCGACGCGGTCTACACCCATGACGCGTCGCTGACCACGGATCGCGGCATGATCCTGCTGCGCCCCGGCAAGGTCGCGCGGCGGGACGAGCCGGCGCGCCACGCGGATCGATTCCGCGAGATCGGTGTGCCGGTGCGGGGAGCGATCCGGGAGCCCGGCACCGCGGAGGGCGGGGACCTGGTCTGGCTCGACCCGGCGACGCTGCTGGCGGGCCGCGGCTACCGCACGAACCCCGACGGCATCGAGCAGCTGCGGGAGATGCTGGAGCCGGACGGCGTCACCGTGGTCGAGGCGGCCCTGCCGCACGGCGAGGGACCGGGGGCGTGCCTCCACCTGATGTCGCTGATGAGCGTGCTGGACGACACGACGCTTCTGGTCGACCTGTCGGCCCTGGCGGTGCCCACCGTGGAGCTGCTCCGGGGGCGCGGCCGTCGCCTGCTGGCCATCGACCCGGCCGAGCGCGGGACGATGGCCTGCAACGTCCTCGCCCTCGGGGACGGGCGGCTGCTGGCGCTGGAGGAGAACCCCCGCACGAACCGCGGGCTGCGGGAGGCGGGATTCGACGTGCGCACCTTCCCCGGCAGCGAGCTGGCGCAGAACGGCGGGGGCGGGCCGACCTGCCTGACCCGGCCGCTGCACCGGGACGACGGATGATCCGCTGCCTCGCCGCCGCGCTGCTGCTCCACGCGGCGATCCCCGCCCGGGGGGCCCCCCCGGAACAGGGGGCCTCCCCCGGGGAAGAGCGGCAGCCCCCGATCGCGGCCCCGTACCTGGAGCGAGCCGAGGTGCGCTTCGTCATCGTGGATCTGATCGCCGAGCGCAAGATCGAGGGGACGTGGACCGAGGTCGACGATCTCACCGAGGAGCGGGTCACCGTCTTCGTCGGCAAGCGGCCCGTGGAGCTGGACGTCTTCGAGAACTGGTGCCACGCTCCGGAAGCCGTGGCGGGTGGGGGGTCGACCGCGGTGGAGCCGGCGGGCCCGGAGGCCGATGCCGGAGCCCCGGAGCCCTCGGCCCCGGAGCAGGAGCCGAACCCCGGGCCGGATCGCTACATCCTCTACTTCGACCTGCAGCACCTGAAGATGGACGGGCTGCACGCGTCCTTCGAGGCGGCACGGGCCTGGGCGACGGAGACCTTCCACCCGGACGACGAGGTGATGATCATCACCGGCGGCCTGGGGATCCGGATCCTGCGGGAGTTCCGCCCGGCGTCGGAGGGGCTGGCCGAGGATCTGGACGCGGCGGAGACGGACTACCGTCAGACCGGGGGCTGGGCGGAGCGCGAGGACGGGCGCATCCGCGAGATCCTGGAGCTGCCCACGCCCGCCATGCGGGAGGACCTCGCCACGAGCTATGCCGCCCTGGACCGGCTCTACGCCCTGCAGTCCCTGCAGAACCTCCACGACCTCATGGCGATCTTCGAGTCGATCGAGGGGACCAAGAACCTGGTGCTGTTCCAGCAGGATCTGCGCATCCTGCCGGGGATCGAGTATCCCGCTGCGCGGATCCAACCGAGGGTCGACACGGTGGAGCCCTCGGTCCGCCGCCTGGCGAGCGCGGCGAACGAGAGCAACGTGCGGATCTACCCGGTGGACGCCGGCGGGCTGGAGGGGGAGAAGGACGACTCCATGTTCCAGCTCGCCAGCGAGACCGGCGGGCGTTTCTATCGCGGCTCGAACGACGTTGCGCCGACCCTCGGCTGGATCGCCGCCGACGAGGACTGCTTCTACCGGATGGGGTTCCGCGTCGAGCCGCGCTTCTCCGGGAGCGTGGACCGCATCGGGATCGAGATCGACAGCCCCCGGGAGACCCGGAAGTACCGCCTGCGGTACCGTCGGACCCTCGGCGATCCCACACGCGAGGAGCGGGAGGTGGACCGCATCCGGGCGGCGCTGATCGACCCCTCCACCGCCGAGGACGTCCCCGTCCTGGTGCAGGCCGCCGCGCTGCTGTCCGGCGAGGAGCGTGGCCGCGCCCGCCTGCAGGTCCGCGTCCCCTTCGAGATGCTGCTGGGGATCCCGGCGGGCGAGCCCGGTGCGGGGCTGCGGCAGGTCTCCGTCCACCTGGCCGGCTCGGTGGTGCGCCTGCTGGACGAGTCCGCCGGGGCGCCCCGCTCGGGGAGCGTCCTCGCCCAGGCCGACACGCGGCGGCCGCCCTGGAACTTCAACCGCGAGGTGCTGCTGCAGCTGCCCGAGGGGGCGGCCGCCGGCCGCGAGCTCCTGCTGGCCCGGGAGATCGACGTGCCACCCGGCCGCTATCGCGTCATCGCCGTCGTGGAGGATCGCCTCGCCGGCGAGCTGGGGGCCGCCGCCGCCGACGTGGTGGTGCCGGAGCCACGGGACGGGCTGGGGGAGCCGGTCCTCCTGACCACGAACCCGAGGTTCTTCGCGCTGGAGCCGATCCCGGAGGAGGCGACGGCGGAGGGCGAGGACCCCGGATCGATCCGCATGGCCCCGGAACCGTCCCTGCCCGCCGACTGGGCGCTCGACGACGGCTCGGGGCTCGTGCCCTCCTCGGTGGGCCGCGTGGTGTACGAGGTCTGCGGCGAGGGGGGCGCGCTGGACCGCGCCCTGGTCTGCGGCGCCCGGCGCGTCGCCACGCCGATGCCGTCACAGGTCCTCGGGACCGACGGGATCGCCCCGGGCTGCGAGCTGCGCTCCGACCTGCTGCCGGTGGAGCGGGCCGGGGGCGGGAACTGCGCCTACGAGATCACCGCGGAGCTCCCGGACGGGCGCCGCGAGGTCCGCTCCCTGGCCGTGCGCCTGGTTCGCTGAGCCCCGGCGCGTCCCGGGCCCGGCCCGCCTATCCCGATGTCGCGGCGGTGGTGGCAGCGCTGGAGGCGGCGATGGCGGCGACCATGGCCGCCTGCTGGGCCGCGATGATCGCCTGGGCCGCCTGCAGCTGGCCCAGGTCCGCCACCGAGCGGGGCCCCGCCTTCCTGGCATCCTCCGCCAGGACCAGGCCGGCGGCCAGCGAGAAGGCGATGTCGCGCCCGGGCCGCGGGCGCTCCGCCCGGAGCCGCTCCACGAAGCGCAGGGCGCGGTCCACCACCGCGTCGGGTGTCCCCTGGCTCAGGGAAAGGATGGCGGCCTCGTCGTAGCGCGACACGCGGATCTTCCAGCCGGCGTCGCCGAACTTGTTCGCGATCCGCAGGAACCGGCTCACCGCCGTGTCCACGCCCCGGGGGTCGAAGGCGAGCATGTGGGACACCAGCTGCAGTGCGTTGCCGCGGGAGTACCGGTGATCCCGCAGGGCCTGGTACGCGTGCTCCGTCTCCACGGCGATCGACTCGACGGGGACGTCCCGGGCCGCGTGCAGCGCGGCGGTGGGGAGGTCATCGGCGCGGGTGAGCCAGCGATGGTCCTCTTTCCAGCGCGCCATGATGCGCTCCATGCGCTCCAGCGTCTGCGTCGGCACCGGGCTGCCCTGGCGGTCGAGGACCAGGAGCACGGAGGCCAGAGTCTGCGGCAGCGCGCCGCGCGGCAGCTTGCGCCTGCGCATCGCCTCCCGGGTCCGCTTCACGGCGCTGTGCACGTGCCGGGCGGACAACCCCTGCCGCAGGATCATCGCGGCGACCACGTACCGTACCGGGGACTTCAGCGGTCCGAACCAGCCGGCCCCCTTTCGCAGGGTCTCGGCGGTGGCCTCCAGCCTCGCGTAGGGCTCCGACGTGTCCACCGTGCCGATGGCCAGGGCGGCGAAGCGCAGGACGTTCGTGTCGACGCTCCAGCGCTTGCGGCGCCGAAGCGCCTGGAAGGTCTGCAGGTAGGTGGTGGCGGCGTCCATGGTTCTTCTCCTTTTCTGCCTTCTCTGCCCGTCCCTCAGAAGGGGATGTCCCCCGGTCCCTCCAGGCGGGCGCCGAGCCGGTCGCTGCCCAGCGCCTCCCGCAGGTTCGCCAGTGCCCCGGCATCGGCCCCGGTCCAGCGCAACTGCTCGACGGTGACGCCGAGGGGCACGTCCCGTCGCAGCGTCGCGAGCTGCTTGTAGAGTCCTACCATGTCCCGGTGCTCCCGCAGGCTCTCTGCCAGGCCGCGGGCGCCGCGGACATCGACGTTCCAGCGGTCCGGGTCCTCCGGGATCGCCTCCACGGTGCCGTGCTCCGCCAGGACGATCGCCGCGGAGCGGGCCCCCCAGCGCGGCACTCCCGGAATGCCGTCGGCGGCGTCGCCGACCAGCGCCAGCCAGTCGGGGATCGACGCGGGGGGGACGCCGAACTTCCCGCGCACGCCCTCGTCGTCCAGCAGGATCCTCCGGCGGCGGTCCTCGCAGATCACGCGCTCCCCCTCGACACACTGGGCGAGATCCTTGTCGGGGGTGCAGATGCGCACCCGCTCCACCCGGGCATCCCGGGCGAGCTCCCAGGCCGCCGTCGCCAGCGCGTCGTCCGCCTCGAACTCCACCATGGGCCAGACCACGAGCCCCAGGGCCGCGGCGACCTCCTCCGCGAGGGGGAACTGGGCGAACAGGTCGGGGTCGATCCCCTCGCCGGTCTTGTAGCCGTCGAACAGCTCGTTGCGGAAGGACTCGACGGTGTGGTCGAAGGCCACGCCGACATGGGTCGCGCCCTCGTTCCGCAGCAGCGCGCCCAGGGTGCGGCCCAGCCCCAGGGCCGCACCGACCTCCCGGCCGTCGGGGGCCCGGGCGCCCGGGGCGCCGTAGTAGGCCCGGAACAGCTCGTAGGTGCCGTCGACCAGGTGCACGTCCATCGGGTCAGCAGGTTCGCGCCTTGCGGCGCCCCAGGGACTTCTCGATGTAGGCGACGGCATCCGGGGTCTTGCAGCCGGTCTCGCCGTGGTCCACCTCGACCTTGCCGATCCGCCTCGCCGCCGCCACCGCCTTCTTCCGGAGTGCCGGGCTGCGCAGGCCGACGGCGATCAGGGCGCCGTTCATCGAGTGGCGCGTCCGGTTCGGGGCCGCGTGGATGCGCGCCTGGATGGCCCGCAGCGGCTCGTCGAACGCGGCATCTGGAAGGGAGGCGTCGTCGACGGCGAGCCGCGCGACGACGTTCCACCCGGCGGCGCCGATCCACTCCCTCCGGGAGCGCGTCCACTTCGCCATCTTCGCCCGGGCGTGGGGTGTCCGCGCGGCGGCCGCGGCGAACGCGTCGGTGATCACGTAGCTGTCGAGATCCCGGGCCCAGGCCTCCAGGGTGCGGCCGTCGAGCCGTTGCGGATCCGCGATCATCGTGGCCAGCACCCGGGCGTCGTGGTTGCCGGTGTCCCAGAGTTGCAGCGCGAGATCGTGGTCCGTCCGGATCGCCTTCTTCAGCTTGCCGAGGTTCCCGTAGCTCACCCCGAACATCTCCGAACCGACACCGTGGCGGGCGTACACCTTGCGGTTCTGTGCGGTCCCCGCCGCCTTCAGGGCGCGCATGGTCTCGTCGACCGTCATGGCTAGAACTCCAGGTCGAGCGCCTCCGCCAGGAAGCGCAGGAACGGCGCCGCGGCCCGGCAGGAGGCGGCGTAACGCGACAGGAAATCCGGCGAGCAGGCATCCTCGACGGTGAAGGTCATGGTGGTGATGAAGTCCTTGCGCTTCAGGTCCTCGACGAGGGGGTGTTCCGGATCGAAGCCGCGGGGCGGCCGCTTCAGGGCGTCCCCGCCCAGGGCCAGCGTGCCGTCCCGGAACGGCTTGCGCCGCAGCAGCCGGCGCCAGGCCTCCGGGCGCTCCACCAGGGCGTTCCGGATGCGATCCAGCACCGCGCGCTCCGGGTGCCAGATCCCCGCGCCGGCGAAGATCGAGTCCGGCGCCAGGTGGACGTAGTAGCCCGGCGCGTGGACGTCCTTGCCGCGACGGTGCCGGAACTGCGCCGCCGCGTACGGCTTGTAGGGGCTCTTGTCCTTCGAGAAGCGCACGTCCCGGTGGACCCGGAACATCGATCCCCCCACCGGGCGGGGGTCCGCCACCAGGTGGCGGCTGATGCGCTCCAGGCGCGGCCGGAAGTCGGCGATGAACCGCAGCATCGGCTCCCGGACGTGTTCGAGGTAGCGCTCCTTGTGGCGCTCGAACCAGTCGCGCCGGTTGTTCCGGCGGAGCTGATCCAGGAAGCGGAACAGGTCGGGCGTGAAGTGGGGCTGCATCCCGGAAGTATGCCACAGGGCGCGACCGGCGGCGGGCGGCTCGTGTAGACTCCAGGCCCCATGAGCCGCCCTGCCGCGCCCTCCCTGGGTCCACTCGATCGCTACCGGCCGATCGTCGACGACTGGCCGGCGTTCGTCGAGGCGATGTCCCGCCCCGCCCCCGCCTGCGTGTGGGCCCACGAGGGGCGGATCCGGCCGGGGGCGCTGGAGGCGATGCTACGGGCGGACGGCGTGGAGCCCGCGTCGCTGCCCTGGCACGGCGGCGCGTTCCGGATCGGCAGGCCCGAGGGGCTGGGGAACCACTGGTGGTACCGGGCGGGACTCTGCCACGCCCAGGAGGAGGCGTCGGTCCTCCCCGTGCGGCTGCTGGATCCGCGGCCGGGGGAGCGGGTGCTCGACCTGTGCGCCGCGCCCGGGGGGAAGACCGCCCAGATCTCCCTGGCGGTCGGGCTGCGCGGCACCGTGGTGGCCAACGAGTTCCGCATGGCGCGTCTGCGCGCGCTGCGATCGACCCTGGACCGCCTCGGGCTCGCGAACGTCAGCCTCACCCATCACGACGGGCTGCAGTTCCCGGTGGAGGCCGGCCCCTTCGACCGGGTGCTCGTGGACGCACCGTGCTCCGACGAGGGGGTCGTGCGTCGCAAGCCGCACCTCGTCGAGACCCTGGGGGAGAAGCTGTCGCTGCAGATGAGCGCCCGGCAGATCGGCCTGCTGCGCCGCGGGCTGTCCCTCTGCCGTCCCGGCGGCCGCGTCGTCTACTCCACCTGCACGTTCGCGCCGGAGGAGAACGAGGCGGTGGTGGACGCCGCCCTGGGGAGCGCGACGCATCCCGCCCGCGTCGTCGAGGCGGGGATGCCCGGCTTCCGGACGGGGCCGGGCCTCGACTCCTGGAACGGCCGCCGCTTCCACCCCTCGCTGCGGCACGCGCTGCGGGTCTGGCCGCACCACCGGGACACCGGCGGCTTCTTCGTGGCGGTGCTGGAGCGCGAGGGGGAGGCCGACCCCCGGTCGCCGGCCTGGCGGTGTCCCGAGCCGGCCCCGGCGGAGGAGTGGAGGCCCTACGCGGCGGAGCGCTACGAGATGCCGCCCTCGGTCTGGGAGCCGTTCCTGGTCTTCCGCCGCGCCAGCCGCGGGCTGCACGTCATCAGCCGCCACCATCGCGCCCCGGTGGCGCCGCCGCTGCACGCCACGGGGCTGTTCCTGGTGCGGGACCGCGTGCGCTTCCCGAAGCTCTCCAGCGTGGGAGCGCTGCTGGTGGGAGGCCACGCGTGCCGCAACCGCGTGGAGCTCGAGCGGTCGCAGGTGGAGGCCTACTACGAGCGGCGCACGCTGCCGCTGATCTCCGGCCAGGACGAGGGCTGCGACGGCCTCGGCTACGTGGTCGTCACCCACCGGGGCCATCCCCTGGGGACGGGACTGATCGCGCCAGAGGTGGGAACCCTGCGCAGCCTCTACCCGCGGCGCTGGGCCGGCGAGTCGTCGTAGGATTAGGATGGAATGCCCCGGGTCAGCCCCGGGGCGTCCGGCTGATCAGCGAACGAAGCCTGCGCTCCGCCGCGGCGGCATCGGCCTCGCGACCCAGGGCCCGCAGCACCGCCACCCGCTGCTTCAGAAGCTCGATGAGCACCTCCGCCGGCGCGCCCGGCGCCCGGTCGAGCAGCGCCAGCGCCTCACCGGATCGCGCCTCGGCCTCCTCGAGGTTGCCGCGCTCGGCCTCGCAGGCCGCCAGGGACATGAGCGGCGAAACCAGCTCGGTGGAGCTGCCGGTCTGGCGCCGGGAGATCTCCACCGCGTCCAGGAAGTGCCCGCAGGCGGCGTCGACATCCCCCAGGCTGGCCCGCAGCATTCCCAGCTCCATCATCGTGGTCACGTGCCGCGGGCTGTCGTTCGGCTCGACCAGGGCGAAGTACTCCCGTGCCTCCTGCAGGTGCTCCTCGCCGCGTCCCAGGTTGCCCATCTGCACCAGGAGATGCCCCAGGGCGAACTCGGTCTCCGCCAGCTCGACGAGATCCCGGGGGGTCTTCTCCCCGGCGATGCGCAGGGCCCGGCGGAAGAGGCCCTCCGCGGCCTCCAGGTCTCCCGCCTGGGCCGCCGCGGCGCCCAGGTCCAGCAGCTTCCCGACCCGGGCGGCGTGCTCGGGTCCGGAGGCCTCCAGCTCCGCCTCCGCGTCTCGCCAGATGCGGGCGGAGCGCTCCGTGTCGCCGGCCTCCCGGAACGCGGCGGCGATCCGCTTGCGGCTCTCCAGCAGCGTCAGCGGGTCGCCGAGTTTCCGGACGCGCTCCAGGTACGACTCCACGAGCTCGCCGGCGGCCCCGGTATCACCGTCGCGGAGGTGCAGGAGGATCAGGCTCTCCAGGGCCAGCCCCGACGTGAACCCCGAGGGGTCGACCTCGGGGGCGACCTCGACGACCCGCTGCAGCAGCGGCTCGGCGAGTTCGAGCTCCCCCAGCTGCAGGTAGAGACGTCCCAGTGCGCCCTGAGAGGCCACCACCTCGGCCGGGTCCGGCGGATCCTGCTGCTGGACCCGCTCCACCCAGCGCTCCAGGAGGGGGCGCGCGTCGGATGGACGCTCCTGCCGCACCCGAAGCATCGCCAGGGCGCTGAGCGCCTCGAGCTCTTCCCCGGTCGGGGCCGCGTCCCGCAGCAGCTCCAGGGCGCGCACCAGGTCGGCCTCGCCCTCGGCGACCCGGCCCCGCAGGAGGTTCGCGCGGCCGCGGGCCGACAGGACGCGGCCGCGGGCGGTGGCCGATGGGTCGGGCCGTGCGCCGCCGGCCGCTGCCGCCTCCGGTGGGGGCGTGGCCGCCGGTTCGTCGCTCGTCCCGTCGCCCCGGCTCGTCGACGGGGGCGTCGTCGCCTCGACCGGCGGCCTCTCATCGCCCGGTCGGGCCGGGGTTTCCCGCGGAGTGTCCGTCGCGGCGGTCGCGGGCGTTGCCGAATCGGTGGTCTCGGTGCTGTCCTCCGACGGGCCGGGCGCACCCTGCGGATTCCCCGTCGCGGCTGCCGCGATCGCAGCCCCGGGTACGGTGGTGTCCCCGGGCCGGCCCGTCGTGTCCGGGGACAGCAGGCTCAAGGCGCGGTCGAGCGCCTCGGACGCGGCGCCGGGCCGCCCGGAGGCCAGCTCGCGCTCGCCCGCGTCCAGCAGCACCTCCCAGGGGGGGCCGACGACCTGGGCGAACCCTACCTGGCCCGCCTCGTCCCACAGGAACAGCACCACGGCGCCCCACGCCGTGGGGACCGCCTCGCCGGCCCGGCGGGCGGGCTCGAAGTGCCACTGGAGGACCGCTTGCTCCGCGGCCTCCTCGAACCCGGCATCGGGGTGGTTGCAGAAGGCCGACTCGGCGGCGGTGACCGTCCCGGTCGCGTCGATCTCCAGCAGCAGTGCCACCTGCACCTCGGAGACCATCTTCCCGGGGACCTCGGGCCAGACGCGGGTCTCCGTGCGCAGCTCGGGGGCGGCGTCGAGGGGAGCGGTATCTGCGACGGGAGGCGAACCCTCGGCGGAGGCGAGGGCGCCCGCGAAGACGAGGGTTGCGGCGGAGGGGAGGCCCACGGCGAAGGCGGCACCGGTGGCGGGGAGGAGGCGCCCGGCGGAGGCGAGGCCGGTGGCGACGGAGGGCCCGGTGGTGAGGGCGAGGTCCATGGCACGGCAGCGCCCGCCAGCGGGAGCCGTGGCCGCCACGATCGAGGTGGCCACGAGTGCCCGCAGCACGCGCGCACGCATCGTGGACGCTCGCGGTCCCACGCCCGTCGCCTCCCTCTCCCTTGTCTCGCGCATGCCCTGTCCGCCGCCTCCGGAAGCCCGGGCGGCCGGGGGGCGGAACAGCCGCCGTGCCGGTATGATCACCTCGGAGCTCACCGGGACCGTATCGGTACCCGGACCCGGCGGGCAAGGCGGTAGATGGTGCCCGGTTCGCGGCGGGGTGGTTCCGACGAATGCCGGGTGCCGGCGCCGGGACCGCCGGGGCGAACCTCCGGCACGGTCTTCCCCGGTCGAAGCTTCGTGCTCCGGCTCACCGTTGCGAGGAGGACGGCTCCCGCGGATCGCCCTGTCGCGAGGCCCCGCGTCCCGGGGAGACCGGAAGGACAGCCCATGGTGCCGACGGCGAGGAGCC